>JAVBPA010000011.1:0-8758 GCA_031549925.1 Eubacteriales bacterium | reverse complement strand
GCTTTCCTTTAGTTGTGTTTTTCATTTTTGACTCCAGTTTGTGTAAAATTTCTCAAACTTAAGTCTACCACATTTTCTTCTCTTGGTAACTTCCACTTCCGCGTCCACTGTGGATCTTACTTTGAGAATTTACGTTTATGAATATATATGTATATTGTTTTAAATTTATGTTGACAAATGTTTCATAATATGATATTATAATCGGATATTATGATTAATTAGTTATTATAAATAATTAAATATTATAAATAATTTCAGGATTTAAAAATGAATACCGAAAAAATTGATAATTTATTATCAGAAGCGATAGCAAAACAATATTTCCCTTCTGTTGCCGCTGCGATTGGTTGCGGAGATGAACTTTTTTACAAGAAAGTTTTTGGTTATAAAAGAGTTTTTTCTGACGGTGAGCCTTGTTTTGATAAATTTCCTTTTCTCGGTAATAATATATCGAAAATTGCCAAAACAGATTCAAGTTTGTTTTCAAATTCGTTTTTACCGGCGGATATTGATACCCTTTACGATATGGCTTCACTTACTAAAATTATGACAGCTTCCATTATTGCTTTGCGCTTTATTGAGGAAGGTTTTATTACTTTATATGATACTGTCGGTTTTTTCTTTGAGGATACTCCGGCAGATAAAAAAAATATAACAATTTTAAATTTAATGACGCATACGAGCGGCATTACCGCTCATTTTTATTTGGGTATTGATCCCGCAGCCAAATATGATCCGGTAAATACAATATTAAAAAATCCGCTTTCATATAAAACAGGAACGTCTGTTGAGTATTCTTGTATCGGTTATATTTTGCTAGGTAAAATTCTGGAAAAAATTTCAGGTAAAACTATTGATGTTTTGGCACAAGAATATGTTTTAGATCCGCTCGGTATGAAAAACACATATTACAATCCACAAAAACATAATTTAGAATCAAATTTTGCGGTTACCGAATATAATCAAAATGAAAAAAAATACATTTGCGGTATTGTACACGACGAAAACGCGCGCTTTCTTGGAGGAGTTTCTTCGAATGCGGGATTGTTTTCTTGTATAAATGACTGTATAAAATTTGCTTCCATGCTTTCCAAGCATGGTGATGTGAAAATATCGGAAAACAAAAGATTTTTATCGGAAAAAACTTTCGATACCGCAATAAAAAATCATACAGTCGGTTTATCGAATGACCGGGGACTTGGTTTTCAATTAAAAGGAGAAGGAATTTCTCCAATGGGAGATTTATTTAGCTATAATTCTTTCGGCCATACAGGTTTTACAGGAACATCAATTTTTGTTGACCGTGAAACCGGATTATATACAGTTCTTTTGACAAACAGAGTCCATTATACCCGTGCAAGCGACAGCATTATTCGTTTCAGACGTGTTTTTTGCAACGCGGCTATTTCATTGATATATTAATTTAACGGAGATTAAAATGATACAAAAACCCAGAGGAACTATCGATATACTACCAGATTCATCACCTGTTTGGAGATACATTGAATCAAAAGCACGCGAAACCGCCGCTTGTTTCGGTTACGGAGAAATACGTTTTCCCACATTTGAAGCTACCGAACTTTTTAACCGGGGTGTGGGTGATACTTCTGATGTAGTTCAAAAAGAAATGTATACCTTTCTCGACCGTGAAAACCGTTCCTTTACATTACGTCCTGAGGGGACTGCCTGTGTCGCGCGCAGCTTTATCGAAAACAATCTTTATACCGAAACCATGCCTCAGAAACTTTATTATTTAGTTAACTGTTTTCGTTACGAAAAACCTCAAGCAGGCAGAAGCCGTGAATTTTATCAATTCGGAGCCGAACTTTTCGGTTCGGGTTCAGCTATGGCAGACGCGGAAATTATATCGCTTGCACGTATGATAATTTTAAATATCGGAATAACTGATTTTTCACTTGAAATAAATTCTATAGGATGCCCCGCTTGCCGTCCGGCTTATCATCGCGTTTTAAAGGAATATTTTTTATCTCAAAAAGAAAATTTATGCGAAACATGCAGAGGCAGGCTTGAAACAAATCCTCTCCGTATATTGGATTGTAAAAGTCCGGTTTGTTCAAAAATAGCAGAAAATGCTCCAAGGAGTATTGAAAATTTATGCGGAGATTGTTCTTCTCATTTCGCAAAATTACAGGATTATCTGAATGCTATGAAAATTCCTTTTTTAATTAACACAAAAATTGTACGCGGTCTTGATTACTATACCAAAACTGTTTTTGAATTTATTTCTGAAAATATCGGAGCACAAAGTACACTTTGCGGAGGCGGACGTTACGACGGTCTTATCGAAACTGTAGGAGGTCCAAAAATACCTGGAATTGGTTTTGCGATGGGTATCACAAGATTGATACTGGCTTATGAAGAAGAGCAAAAAATCAAAGAAAAACAAAATGAAATAAAAACAGATTGTCCCGAATTATATATAGCTCCTATGGGAAATGATGCTCAAGTTATAGCTTTAGATATTATACAAAATCTTAGATATAAAAATATATCTGCCGATTGTGATATCATGGGACGTTCTCTTAAAGCTCAAATGAAATATGCTGATAAAATAAAAGCTTCTTATGTTTTGATTTTGGGAGATAACGAAATCGTAACCGGAGCAGCTGAAATAAAAAACATGAACACCGGTGAACAAACAAAAGTTTATATAAATGATATTGAAAACCTTATTAAAATATTGAAAAATATTGAATCAGATTGAAAATATTGCGTTTTTTATTACGATATATAATACTCAATATGTTTATAATTAAATAAAAAATAAAAATAATGTAAATATAAAAATATATGGTATTGATATGAAGATAACAAAATACGAAAATATAAATGCTTACGCGGAAAATGTATTACCGATATTGTGCGAAAACGAAATTCAAAACAATATTTTTATCGGTTGTATAAACTCCGCTTTGAAGGGGGGCGATACCACAAACTGGACCTACTTAACTGTTGACGATGACGCAGTATGGTCGGATAAAAAAAAGAAAATAAAAATTATCGCACTAAGAACGCCCCCAATGTCATTAAATTTATATGCACCAGATAATATAATTGCACCAGAAGCTGTAAAAACCATTGTAGAATATATCCGTACAATTAACCAAAATGAAAATAATATCTGTAAGATAAATGGAGTTATAAGTGAAAGCAGACTTGCGGATATGTTCCTATCTTACATCGGTTTGGATGTAAAATACCGTTCGGATATGACTATACAAGTTATGCGTAAATTAAACGATGTTAAAACTGTAGACGGTACTTTGAGATTATTCTGCGAAAAAGACCTTGAATATCTGCCGCGTTGGATTTGCGGATTCCGGGATGATTGTAATCTTACAGAGGATTACAACGAAGAAGAAGTACGGAATCAATTAAAAGATTCACTCGGCTGGATGCTTCAATACATTTGGGAAATTGAAGGTGTTCCGGTATCTATGGCAAGAATGAAACGCAAATGCGAACACGGAATGCATATCGGACCGGTTTACACACCTCCAGAACACAGAAACCGCGGATATTCTACTGCGTGTGTAAAAGCATTATGCGAAATAGCCATGAAAATGGAAAACACTGAGTACTGTTCCCTTTTTGCTGATATCTTAAATCCGATATCGAACAGAGTTTATCATAAGCTTGGTTTTTGCGATGTATGTAATTATTCGGATATAAAATTTATGATTTAAAATAAGTATAAATCTATAATATCTAATTATTTCGATTAAAAAATAGATTTTAAAATAAAAGTATAAATATAAAACAAAAAAAGGATTATATATATGTCGGATTTACTTACAAACAATGACAGACGCACTGAATATTGCGGACTGTTTACAAATAAATATATCGGCGAACACGTTTGTGCCGTCGGTTGGGTACAAAGGCAACGCGACCTCGGAAGTATAATTTTTATTGATTTGCGTGACAGAAGCGGAATTATACAGTTAGCTTTCGATGATATGACAGAAACTAATATATTTGATCAAGCTTTCAGAATAAGAAGCGAGTATGTACTCTGCGTTAAAGGTGTTGTCCGCAAACGTTCTTCTATTAATAAAAATATACCGACCGGAGATATTGAAATTGCCGTTGACGAATTAAAAATATTATCGGTATCGGAAACTCCTCCTTTTGAAATAACAGAAGACAGCGAAGTAAAACCCGAACTTCGCTTAAAACACCGTTATCTTGATTTACGCCGTCCGGATTTGCAACGCAATATCATTGAACGCAGCAAAATAGTTCAGATCACACGTAAATATTTCATGGATAACGGATTTATCGATATTGAAACACCGAATCTGATTAAACCTACCCCTGAAGGTGCGAGAGACTATCTCGTTCCAAGCCGCGTTCACCACGGATGCTTTTACGCGCTTCCGCAATCTCCGCAGCTCTATAAACAATTACTCATGCTGTCAGGATTTGACCGTTATTTTCAAATTGCCCGTTGTTACCGTGATGAGGATTTACGTGTTGACCGTCAGCCCGAATTTACCCAAATAGACCTTGAAATGTCATTTATAACACAGGAAGGTGTTATCGAAATCATTGAGGGTTTTGTAAAATATCTCTTTGCTGAATACAAAAACATGGAAATAAACTTACCTCTTCCTCGTTTGACTTATACGGAAGCTATGGAGAAATACGGTTCTGACAAGCCTGACTTACGTTTCGGATTTGAACTTATAGATTTATCCGATGCGTTATGCGGATGCGGTTTTAAAGTATTTGCGGAAACAATAGCGGCGGGAGGAAGTGTACGTGCTATAAATATTAAAAACGGTGCTGAAAGCTTTTCACGCAAAGAAATCACATCTCTCACCGATTGGATTAAAACATATAAAGCGAAAGGTTTGGCTTATACAAAACTTTCGGGAGGTGAATATTCATCTTCTTATGCGAAGTTTTTATCTGATGATGAAAATTCTGCTATTTATGAAAAAACAAATTTATGTGAGGGCGATATTATATTTATCGTAGCAGATAAAAACAATATCGTATTCGATTCGCTCGGTGCGCTCAGATGCGAAATTGCACGCCGATTGAATATAATAAAAAATGACGAATATAAAATGCTTTGGGTAACTGATTTTCCGCTTCTTGAATATTCCGAAGAAGATAAACGCTATTATTCGACCCACCATCCTTTTACAATGCCTTGCGCGGAAGATTTGCATTATCTTGATACAGATCCTTCAAAAGTGCGTTCCATAGCTTACGATATAGTTATAAACGGTATGGAAGCAGGCGGAGGTTCGGTTCGTATACACAGTCAGGAAATTCAATCAAAAATTTTTGAAGTTCTCGGATTTACAAAAGAAGATGCAGATAAAAAATTCGGATTTTTGCTTGATGCTTTCAAATACGGTGTTCCTCCTCATGCGGGATTAGCCTTCGGTCTCGACAGACTTACCGCTTTGTTGCTAGGACTATCCGATATACGCGATGTCATTGCTTTCCCAAAAGTCCAAAATGCTTCCGAATTAATGACTAAATGCCCTGCTCCGGCTGATCCGGCAACACTTACCGAACTCGGAATAGCATTGACAGAAAATCCGGAAGAAGAATAAAATTTTAATATTGTATTATACAAGGAAATAATTTTATATAAAAATAAAGGCAAATAAAATCTCGATTTAATAAAGTGATATTAATTTTGCAGATTTTATTTGTTTTATATCAGTAGATTTAATTATAAAAATGTTTGGAGGATTAAAAAAATGGCTTCCGCCAATGATAAAAAAATGGTAAACGAAATTACTTCCATGTCGGAGGATTTCGCACAATGGTATACAGACGTTGTAAAAAAGGCTGATTTGGCTGATTATTCGAGCGTTAAAGGCTGCATGATATACCGTCCATACGGTTATGCTATATGGGAAAATATTCAGGCTATAATGGATTCACGGTTTAAAGAAACGGGTCATGAAAATGTTTACATGCCGATGTTCATAACCGAATCCCTGCTTAATAAAGAAAAAGATCATGTGGAAGGATTTGCACCCGAAGTCGCTTGGGTTACTCACGGCGGAAGCGAACCTCTGAACGAAAAATTATGTGTCCGTCCCACTTCCGAAACACTGTTTTGCGAACATTACGCTAACATTGTAAAATCATGGCGGGATTTACCTAAGCTCTACAATCAATGGTGCAGCGTTGTCAGATGGGAAAAAACTACCCGTCCTTTTCTGCGTACACGTGAGTTTTTATGGCAGGAAGGTCATACAATGCACGCAACAGATAAAGAAGCGCTCGAAGAAACAATAAAAATGCTGAACGTTTACGCACATTTCCATGAAAACGATTTAGCTATTCCCGTTATTCACGGTAAAAAAACCGAAAGCGATAAATTTGCCGGAGCGGTTGCGACTTATTGTATTGAAGCTATGATGCATGATAAAAAATCTCTCCAAGCTTGAACTTCACATTATTTCGGAGACGGTTTCGCACGTGCTTTTGATATACAATATACTGACCGTGAAAATAAACTCTGCTATCCGCATCAAACATCATGGGGAACATCAACCCGAATGATAGGCGGAATCATTATGACCCATGGTGATGATAATGGTTTAGTTTTACCGCCTGCCGTCGCTCCGATACAAGTAATAATAATACCTGCGGCACAACACAAACCCGGAGTTATCGAAAAAGCAGAAGAACTTCTTGCCAGATTGAAAAAATCCGGAATCAGAGCAAAAGCTGATTTTACTGAAAACAGCGCAGGGTGGAAATACGCCGAATACGAAATGAAAGGTGTTCCAATTCGTCTTGAAATAGGTCCGCGTGATATTGAAGCAAATCAATGCGTTATTGTAACTCGTCACAACCGCGAAAAAACTTTTACATTACTGGAAGGATTAGAAGAAGCAATTTTTTCAAAATTAAAAGATGTACGGAACGGTTTATACGAAAAAGCTCTTAAAAATTTAAATGATAATATGTTTGACTGTCAAACAACAGATGAAATAAATAAAAAGTTGGAAGAACACGGTGATTGTTTTGTACGCGCTATGTGGTGCGGCCGTGAAGAATGTGAAGATAAAGTAAAAGAATTGACTGGTCTCGGCAGCCGTTGTATTCCCTTTGAACAAAAACAAATAAGCGACCGGTGCGTATGCTGCGGTGAAAAAGCGTCTGAAATGGTTCTTTGGGCTAAGGCATATTAAATTAATATGATTACGGATAATATTAATTTAAAAGATTACAAATACAGAATCGAACTTCACGCCCATACAAAGCCCGCTTCGGCTTGCAGCGAAATATCTCCCGAAGACGTTGTTTCTGTTTATCACAGTTTAAATTGTCATGCTGTATGTATTACAAATCATTTTACCAGTAATCTTTTTCCCGGAACTTTATCAAAAACCGAACACGAAGAAACAGTTATTAAATTTTACAACGATTTTCTTCGCGCAAAAACTCAGGGAGATAAATTGGGAATTGAAGTTATATTCGGTTTGGAATTAAGATTTGCAGAAAACATAAACGATTATTTAATATATGGAATCGATTTTGATGAAGCTTTAAAAATATCATATCTACTCGGAACGACCGTTGCGGATTTCAGAAACAATTATAAAAATGAAAATTCTGTATTTATACAAGCTCATCCTTTCCGTAATGGTATGACCGAAGTACCAATTTCTCTGCTTGACGGTATTGAAGCTTTTAACATGCATCCTCATCATAACAGCCGTATAGGTGTATCGGCAAAATATGCTTTGCAAAACAATTTGATCGCAATAGCCGGAACAGATTATCACCATCCTTCCCATGAAGGCTTGGCTATAACCCAAACCAAAACTCTTCCTAAAAATTCGTTCGAACTCGCCGCTATTCTAAAAACTTCTGACTTTATTATCAACATCGGCGGCTTTATTGTTCATAAACCTTGAAATACGGGGGATGCGGGGAATGCGTTTACTTTTTTTGAAAAAAAGTAACAAAAAACAATTGGTGTGGTTATATATAATATAATAAAAATCACAGGTAATAAATAAATCCTGTGATTTTATATTTTTTTATAATTTATTTAATCACTATAAACAAAAGTTTTTTGTTACTTTTTTTCAAAAAAGTAAACGCATCCTCTTCCCCGGTTTTATTATTAATTCCAAGCGGTTCGGGTGATAATTTCATTTTGAAGATCAGTAGAAAGACGTACAAAATAGTCACTGTATCCGCCGATACGCACAATTATATTTTTATATAATTCAGGGTTTTTTTGAGCTTTTAATAAGGTTTCGCTGTCGCATACATTTATTTGAAGCTGCATACCACCCTTATTAAAAAAGCTCTTTAATAAAGATTTTACCGCTTTCCTTTCATCATCACCGGAAAACATATCAGGAAGCAGTCTAATGTTTGTTATAATACTAGTCAAAAGGTATTTTCCTGCCGGTAATTTTAATACAGAATTTAAAAGAGCCGTAGGACCTTCTTTGTCGCAACCGTTTGAAGCTCCGGCGGAATCTGCCAAAACTTGATATGCTTTTCTTCCGTCGGGTGTCGCTCCGACTGTTTTACCGCAATAATCGTGAGCGACAAATATTACTTCACCGGGGACATAAATGCCTCCTAACGCACCGTTTGAAACATTAAATTTTTTGTATAAAAATTCCGTAATATCGGCACGGATAGCATCAACTTCAATATAATCATTTCCGAATTTAGGTAAATTAATAAAATATTTTTGCAACTCGGAATTATTAATCCAGTTATTTTTTAAAAC
>JAVBPA010000125.1:0-26786 GCA_031549925.1 Eubacteriales bacterium | reverse complement strand
GGGGATATCGTGGATTTCTTCTTCCCGATAAAACCGTTTGAAAATTTCCGGTTGACGGCTTTCGGCAATGCCCTTACCGTTATCGGCTATTTCAATCTTTGTATACATTTCAAGTTGGTTTACCTCCACATTTATACTGCCACCCATGCCCGTGTATTTGACTGCATTTTCAAGAATGTTGAAAAAAGCCTCGGCAGTCCATTTTTTGTCGTGGGGAACTGTTAAATCTTCAGGGCAGTCCACAGATACGCTAATATCCTTTTTTTCTGCGGCAAAGACAATTCCGCCGAGAGCTGTTGCAAGCGTTTCAAATATGGGAACTGCTTTTTTATCAAGCGTAATCATGCCGATTTCAAGACGTGAAGTTTTTATCATAGCTTGCAGCAAAAAATCCAGTT
Source organism: Eubacteriales bacterium (assembly GCA_031549925.1). Lineage (GTDB taxonomy): Bacteria > Bacillota > Clostridia > Oscillospirales > CAG-272 > JAVBPA01. Next base: position 26,388 of record JAVBPA010000125.1, on the reverse strand, counting down.
TTTCAAGCTGTAAATCCATCGCCCGCAAAAACTCTTTTCTTTTTTCTTCGGGAATATTATTTTCAAGCAAAGTGGCGTTGATCATTTTTAAATTGGAAATCGGCGTTTTGACTTGATGGGATATATCCGTTATGAGTGCTTCGAGCGCGGTCTTGTCGTCAGCTAAACGGCTTCGGTTATCCCGCATGATTTCGTAGAGCTTGATAAGTTTGTGATTTATTTTTACGAACAAGTTTTCTTCTTCGGTATTAACCCTTATTTCCTTATTCTGCAACATATCGTCCAGTGTCGCACATATACCGGATGTGAATATAGAAAGCTTTCGTTTGACGAGTATGGTATATATAAAAGCCCATGTAAGCACCAGAGCCGAAATAAAGGCACCATAGTATATAATCCTCGAATCTCCTGTCATAAAGGTAGGCAAAGGTAAGAACGCAAAGAACCGATAATAAAGCCCCTAATCCGGTAAAAAGATAGATTTTTCGCATTGACAGTTTATTTTTCATGTTTATGACCAAACCTTTCGTTTTTTAGCGGAAATTGTGCCATTTTCAATTTATTGAAATTATGTTTTTAAGATATCAAGGCACAAAACCGTGATTGAAAGATTTATCTTTCAATCTTTACACCGCCGATCCACATATAACCCATCCCATAAACTGTTTTAATATACTGATTTCCGTCCTGTTCAATCTTTCCGCGAATACGGCTTATCACGGAAGTTAAAGCGTGTTCATCCACAAAGTTTCCATCCACATCCCATAACTTTTCAAGCAAGACCTGGCGTGTTAAAACGATATTCGGGTTTTTAACAAACATTTTCAAAGTTTTGTATTCAGTCAGCGTGAATACCAAAGGTTTGCCTGAAAGCGTCGCGGCAGCCGCCGAGAAGTCAATCGTAAGTATCCCATCTGTAAAAATATCATTTTCCGAATGCTTTTCAATGCGAGAGAGCATAGCATTGACTTTCTTTAGGAACACGCTGATATGGAATGGCTTTGTCACATAATCGTCCGCGCCAAGTTCAAAACCTTTTATCATATCACTCTCCATATCATTGGCGGTCAAAAACATAATGACGACATCGTTATTCTCCGCTTTAATTTCTTTGCAAAGGGTAAATCCGTTTCCATCGGGCAAATTAACATCAAGTACAATTAAGTCGTACTGACCGTTCTCTAAGCTTTTTTGTGCGGCAGAAACGGATAGTGCGGAAACCACTTCAAATCCTGCCGTCGTGAGGTTGTATGATAAAGTTTTGTTGAGCAAAGCGTCATCTTCAACCACTAATATTTTTTTCATTTTTACCTTCCGATATAAAATTTGCTATTCGTTCGTTTTATTATTAACATTTTAAGTATAAATTTTTGAATACAAATGATTGGATTATTAATATCGACTAATTGTATTTATTATGCTATAATATTTACGGAGCTGCTTATATCCAGGATAAAATATATAATAAATTATTATATTCGGAGAAAGATTTGATGACGAAATATATAGATTGCAAATTATGAAACTAGTTGAATTGATTGATTTATGCCGATCATTTCCGTTTTCTTATGAAGACTATCCTTTTGACGATACTACTCCGGTTATAAGGCACAACGGTAATAAAAAAATTTTTGCTCTTATTACAATTCGAAATGAAAAACTTTGCGTTAATCTTAAATGCGAACCTATCAGAGCTGTTTTTCTGCGCGGTATATACAATAGCATTGTTCCAGGGTGGCATATGAATAAAGAACATTGGAACACGGTTTTTATAGAAGGTGATGTACAGATTGAAGAACTGGTACAAATGATTAAACATAGTTACGATTTGACAAAACCAAAAACTAAAAATCTTAAAATATAATAAAATATAAAGAATTTATGAAAAGCATTTAATGCAGTTTTCTAATTAATTATTATTTCGTTATAAATAAGTTTTTAAAACAAAAGTTATAATTTTTAATTATAAAATTTAATCAAAAGCCATTAAAATTTCTTCACAAACCTTACCCATTTTTCGTAAAATACCAGCGATTTTAATTCGAAAATCATGGTTTTTAAATTTATCCATCGGCGGGAAAAAACCGTTTTGCAAAATCCATATCTCTTGTTTATAATTTTGCATATTTTCATAGAGCGGTAATAATTTAACAGCCATTGTTAAATCCGGATATTGTTCGGCTGCTTCTTTAAAAAAATCAAATGCAGTACTTGTACAAACACAGCAATACGGAGAACAATGTAAATTCCAGCAGATATCTCCAAGTTCAACATCAGTTTTATTTTCAAAATACAAATCGGTTTCAAGCGTATCAGCCCATGTTTCAAATGCTGTTTTGCCAAAAACCCAACGCCCGCTTTCGCCTTCCGCTGGAGGAATAGTTAAAAAAGATGGAATAGTATCAATTACATTTTGAATAATCTGCCTTTTATCGGGTTTTTCAATTTTTTCACCTGCGAAAAATAATCCTTTCGTATCATCTAAACCTTTTATTATTGTTGAATAGCCATATTCATCCAGAGAATTTTCCGGTAAGCGATCTTGACCGAGATATAAGTTTACATATAATACATCATTATTATCGTAACCTCCGATGAGACAGCCTTCCGGTAATGACTGAAAAGAATTACCATTTTTTGTTGTTACATTACCAATACCCCATGCTAAAACCGGGATATCATTGTCAACAGAAGCTTTTATAGCATTCATAACAACGCGGAAATCTTTTTTTATTTGCGTTTTTGAAAGGTAAATACATTCATACCCGAAAACAGCATATGCTTTTTTTACTAATTGCGGTGTAAAAAAATAATTAGTAAGTCCGCTGTCGCATTGTATGTTGTTTGGATTTCCTTTTTCCGAAGCGTATAAATAAGTGAAGTTATCACCGGTAAAATTAGCGTAAAAATGAAAATCATCAATATCTGAACCAAGTTTTTTTACTACCGAACAAATAGCTGAACAAAGAAAATAATTTTGCCAAGGTTCGATTTTTTTGTATTCTTTTATTTTGTTTGATATATGGGGCGGTTCACTTCCGAAAAAAGGATCGGTAATAGTATCAGATTCAAAAACTGCGTATTGTTCTAAAGATAATATTTCCGGTTTTGATTTCGAAAAATAACTCTCCGGATTGGATTTTATTTTTTTAATAGGTTCGTTCATATTTTCGTATTCCTTCCAAACAATTATATTTTATCACCGAAAAAACGGGTGTGTTATCCGTTTATTTCGCCAAGAGTATTGTTTAATATATAAAAAAACAAAATTTATGTATTGATGCTTTTTTGTTCATTATATTTAAAAATTTCGTATCCTAAAAGCATAAAGATTCGTTTTTTTTATTTTCATTTTTGTTTTTTTATTTGAAGCGATTTTTCAAGTATTTTAATTTGATTGTACAAAAATATTATGTTTTTAATAATAAAAAATTTATATTATAACCGATTTTTTTCATTCAATGATTCCATATAAATTCAAGAACAGTTTATCAATTAGCAGAGAAGAACAATATATATATTTTAAAACTCATATTATAAAACATTTTTTAATTGTTTTTTCATGTGAATAAGATGTTCATTCCGTTCCGCTTCTTCAAATCCTTTTGCTAAATAAAAAACTGCCGCTTCGCGATACCAATTTGCAAATTCCGTATGAATTTCAATTATACCTTTATTAACAGCGTATTTTTCTACCGCCGAAAGAAGTTTACTCCCAATACCTTTATTTTTCATTTCCGGTTTAACAAATAAACGTTTAAGCCATAATTCTGTTTGTGTTGTCGTTTTTGTCCCAACCATACCTACAACACGGTCTTGATAGTCAATCGCCAAATAAAAAATATCATCGTTTTCAAAATAATCTTTTTCAATGTTAAATAAATCTTCTTTCAATACCGGCTTATTCCATCGTTGCTCGGGTGCATATTTATTGACAGCATCTTTCGCAGCGAGGAAGCAAAACAGCATATCATCTTGATATTTCCGTTCGTAAGGAATTATAGAGATTTTTATATCTTCTGTATTAAAATAATCACTTGCCAGAATTGCATAAGAAACCATGTTAAAAATTCCGTTATTGCATTTACATTTTTGACGAAACGTACCTTCATAAACCAATCCGCATTTTTGCATTACTTTACCCGAAGCCGGGTTTTCATATGCATGATCGGCACAAATTCTATTAAAACCTACTTCGCGGAAAAAAAATCCGGTAACAGCTTTTACTGCTTCGGTCATAAAACCTTGATTCCACCAATTTCGCCCTAATTCATATGCCAATTCAATTTGTGATATTTTTTCATCTGGTTTTATTCCGCTCAATCTTCCGATAACTTTTCCCGATGATTTGAGTTGTATAGCCCAACTATAAAAATCGAGTTTTTCATATCTTGCAAACCAATGATCTGTAAATATGTTGTTTAGAATATAAACGTCATCAATACTATTCATTGGTTCATAATTTGTCCATTTCCAAACATCGGGATCATTCCAGCAATTATAATAAATTTGTTCGATATCATCTGTTTTAAATCTTCTTAAAATTAGCCGTTCTGTTTCAAGGGTTGTTGTACCCTTGTGTTTTAAAGGCATAAAATTTTTTTTATGTTCACTCTCATCTAAAACAATTCTGTCCAGTTCATGACCAATTCCATAGATTTTTTTATATTTATGCGGAATACACAAAAAATCCAAATATAAATGTAAAATTTCATTATCGCAATATAATACGTCATTTGTTCCGATGTAAAGGTTTATTTCCAATTCACCGCGTATTTTATCCGCGTTTTGTTTTATCAGAAACAAAATATTTCCTTCTTCCAAATATCTTTCTTGTTTCATCATTTCCTTGTATAACTCAGCGGCTTTTTCCGGTTCCGCACCTACAGTTTTAGAATTTTTGTGATAATAATGGTGATATGTACCTGCGTAAGCCGTTACTGAAGAAAATAATTCGTTATACCTGACAGCATAACAAAAAGCCATTCCTCCACCCATAGAAAAACCGGATATAGATCTGTTAATTCGTGTTTTATCGGTTCTATATTTACTTTCTATATACGGTATGAACTCATTAATAAACATTTTTTCGACGGGTAGATTTTCAAAATCACCTATAACAGGAGAACTGTTCGGAAAAACGGTAATAACACGCTTGCTTCTAAATATCTTTTCCATTGCTTTCAATTCAGAAGACTCGCTGCCCATCCAACCGTGAATGTGATAAGAAATAGGATATACATCGTTATTATATTCGTAATCCGGCGGCAAATAAATATTATAACCGATTTCGTGATTGTACAATTTACAAAAAAATGTTTTATGAGTGACATTTTGAATTGATTCTGCTGGCGGATTAATAAATTCCATATCATTTTCTCCCTTTTTATTTGTAAAACACATATTCATTTGCTGATTAGATTATCAAAAACAGTTTTTATATTAATTTAAATAAATTTTTTTATTTTATTTTAGTACCGCATGAAATTGTCTCTGTAATTTTATTTATTAATTCAACAATGGTTTTCGATCCATTCAATCGGATAACCGGGCATGTGCAAGCGGAAAGCCAATTTTCATGCAAAGCGCGTGAACGCATTTCAAGACTTCCGGTATCGTAGCTTAATGCCCATGAAATAAATTTCAAATGCTCCTCAAACATATCTCCTCCTTCACGGATTCTTTTGCCAAACCGCTCGGATTCACGTTTTTTGAGACGTTCAATGCGTATTTCGGCTGGTGTTTCTAAAAATATAACTATATCAAACATCGGAATAAAAATATCTCCCCAACCGCACAATGAACCGGAAATAACACATTTGGGATTTTTTTGCATTTCTTCGTTCATTAATTTTATACGTTCTTCACGCGGCAACGGTTTTACAAAAGGAGGATCAGTTTTCTGCCAGAAATATTCGTCCGTGTCAATCCATTTATATCCGTGCTTTTGTTCTAGAGCTTGTCCTAATGTTGATGTACCTGAACCGGATGCACCTACAATATGAATTATGTTAATCATACGAAATTTTCCTTTTAAACAAACCTATTAAAAGAATTTTTATCTTTTATTAATTTAATAATTTCATTTACAATTTCATCGGGTGTTTTCAAACCGTCCAAAATATGATCTGATATCGTTTTATGATCTTCGGAAAAACGTTTGTAAGTTGAGCGGGATTTTTCCAAATAAAATCGGAGCTCTTTATCGATTGCTTCAAGGCTTATTTCATTTACATAAGCAAGCCCGAATTCACTTTCTTTAGAACGACTCGTAAAATCGCGTATTATTCGCCTTGCCAAAGCCACATCAAGAGGTGTATCTATGAACAAAGTCATATCTATAAATTTTGCAATATATTCATTCATATACCCAAAAGGATAATCAAGTATAATGTAATCGTAGGATTTATTTAATAAAAACTCAATATCATTCGCTATCGGTTTCGTGTTCCATTTATTATAATCTTGTATATCATTAATATCGCAGCTAGGGTCAACTTCGTCTCCATAATCATCCCAATAAAGAACTGCGGAATTAAAAAGACGATTTTTTAAAGCGGTGGCGATAGTAGTTTTACCTCCGCCTGATTGAGCAGAAATACTGATTACAAAAGGTTTTTTCATATGTATAAATTACCTCCTATGATTTTGAGGATTGCTTTTTTCATAAATAAAACAAATCTCATTTGTTTTAATAAATTATCTGTTTATTGAAAATAAATATTTAAATCCTCAATACCATATAACCTTCTGTATCTAAAAATCCTGCTTTTAAATATAAGGATTTTCCGTATTCAGAAGCGTGGAGTCGAATTACCTTATATCCGCGTGATTTCGCCTCGGAAATAACCATATTCAATAATTCCGCCGCTATTCCTTTACGCCTGTATTCGGGTTTTGTGTACATATTTGTGACATAAGCCGTTTTGCCTGTCGGGTTTGAATAATTTGGCGGAAGCAAATAAAAACAAACACCGCTTGTTGCGATTATTTCATCTTCGTTTTCCATAACCCATGAAATGAACGCTCCTTCGGAAATTTGGGAACAAAAATAATTTTCAAGTTGTTTATCAATGTTGATTTCATCATTTGAATTTTGTGAGTTTTTTTCTTCGGTTAGTTGTTGTCTTCGCAGTTTTATCAATATAGGTACATCATTAATAGTCGCTAATCTTTTTTTCATATAAAATCCGCTTTCATTTTTAATTAATTAGATTATTCGCTATTCTAATAAATAAAATATTTTTATTAAATAACAATAAATTTTTATATCTGATTATTTTCTAATAAATGGTTCATTCTTTTCATTACTAATAAGTAAATTATATATATCGGGACGGCGGTACGCGTTTCCGTGTACTTCACGGCTTCGGTAATCACGTAATTTATCCATTGGGAAGCTTGCGATATAAATACCTTCTGCTTCTCCTGCTTCGATAATCAAAGAATCGCGTGAACCGCTGTAATCAGGAAGATATGCCATACCATCGAAAGCAGAAGAATGACCGTTGCAATCCGGTTGCCCGTATGGGTAATTCACAGTAGCGATACCTACCATATTTTCATATGCTCTGCTCCGCAGTTGTGATAAACGGTTAATTTCCATCGGGCAAGCGTTCGGTGTCAATATAACTTCCGCTCCTTTTAACATTAGGATTCTTGCACTTTCGGGAAATTCGCGGTCATAACAAATCATCGCGCCAATTTTGACTTTTCCGTTATGTGTGTCTAAATCAACGGTATAAAAATCATCGCCTGCCGTCAATTGCCGTTCAGTCGGATCAAATATACAAGTATGAACTTTTGCGTAATGCAGGATGATTTCGCCGTGGCGGTCGATTACTATAAGACTGTTTCTCGGAGAAGGGTTGTATTTTTCTAAAAAGGTAAGACAAATGGCAATGTTCTGTTCTTTTGCAAGTTCTTTGAAACATTCTATATAATCGCTTTCCAAATTAATAGCGGAGTTAATAGTTTCTTCAAGGTTTTTCGTGAGTTTATAGCCGATATTCCACATTTCAGGAAAAATCGCAATGTCCGCGCCTATTTGTTTTGCTTTTTTACAATAATCCAGTCCTTTATGTAAATTATAATCTTGTGAACCTGCGGGTAAAATTTGTAATAAAGCTGCTTTAAAATCATTCATAATACATAAATTTCAAACCATTTAGTTATTCTTTCATTATCATTTTAATCACAAATATAATCAGCAACTGTTTTAACTTCATCAAGAACATTTCTCATTTCACCGCCGGAACTGTTATATTAAAACATATCAATATATTCAAATTAATCCGGAAAAAAATGAATGACATTCATTAATGAATAGTATTTTAGCATTACTTCAATTCCTTTCTCATCTGTTCAATGAACCACAAGTATTCTTCGTAACTTTCATAAGGAGCCGGTTCGCTCACACGGTAATCAATCGGTGCGCTTGGGAAGTCATCATCGAGGTATCGGGGGAAAAGGTGAATATGTAAATGCGCTCCTGAGTTTGCGTGCATTTCGTAGTTTATCTTTACTGCTCCGGTGACTTTGCGGAGCGCTTTTCCGACACGTTGTACTTCGTTCATAAAAGCTGCCGCTTCTGTTTCAAGTATATCTTCAAAATGAAAATAATGTTTTAATGGAATAACACATAACTTGCCAAACAAACGACCTTGCTCCGGATATTCACCGTGAACCCAAAAAAGATCGTTTTTTAAAATATCGTCAGTTTTATCATCGAATTCAAGTTCGGTTGTGCAAGGACAAAAATCTTTTTGCGAAGTTTTTATAAAATCAGGGTAGCGGTAATGAAAGCTCCCGCCGCGTTTGTTGTTGTCAGCTTTTTTTATAAATTCCGACATAGGACAACCGTCAATTATTACATTTTTATCAAAATTAAAACCATTTATTTCGAAAAAATTCCGATCTTGCAATAAAAATTCATTATTGCTGTCAGGAAGATTTATTTTTATATCTAGATTTGAATTTAATTGACGCAATGCAACACATAACAAACCATCCGCGGTTTTCAAATAATTCGCTTTCGATGAAACGGCAAAGAAGGTGATCCTATTATTTGAACGGGAAAAAGCAATTATGCCTTTACAAATTCCTGAAATTCGATCGACAGCTATAACTGCTTCGTATTGATCGATTTTTCGGTTCATATATTCATTAAAACCGTTATACCATTTACTTAAATCAAACGATATTTCGGATATATACTTATCATATTCTTTTGACAGTGATTTCCATATAGAAATGTCTTGTTTTGTTGCCCATCGTATTAACATTCCGCAGTTCTCCATTCCTGTATAAATTGTTGTATAGATTGCTGGCGTTTATTTCTTTCATCAGAAACTGCTTTTTTTGCAACATTGTATAATTTTTCACTCAAAGTCCATGCTTTAAACGAACGTTCTCCGTATGCGAACAACGCAAACGCAGTTGCACCCATTGTGTAGACATTGGTTATTTCGTCAATGATTTCGTCATGTACGCACTCCTCCGGAGAAACATACCTCGCCGAACCAACGAGCCCCAATCCGTCAGCATTGACAAAGGGCGACTTTTGATATAAATCTATGTCGCATATAACGACTTTGTCTTTATCATAATCATATAAAATGCCGCCGTCGTAAAAATCAAGGGCGACATAGCCTTTCGCAGCGACATAGGCGTGAAACTCCATAATATCCTCAAACGCACGCATTTTCTTTTCTGTTTGCATCTGCATGAATTTCATGTAATCGGGTGAACCTTTCGGTTCGATACCAATTGCATTTTCCCATTCAAAAACAATTGCGTACCCATTTCCGATTTCTTCAGCGGAAATTAACTTTATCAAATTAGGATGTTTTAAATCCATATAAAGATTAACCGCTGCTTTTAAAAACTTTATCGCACTTTCTGGATTGGCAGCTCCAGTTTCGCGGTTTGATATATAATTTGGTTTTGGTGCGCCCGCAAATTTAACAAAATATTTTTTATTTCCGTTTTCTATTCCAAAACTAATGTTACCGGAACCCTGTTCATCAAAAACCTTGAATACTTTACCGTATTTGTTGAGAAATGAAAAATCAAACGGGGCTTCAAGCTTATAAGGTATACCGTTTGTCCATTGAATATAAAAATTTTTGAAATACCATTCCGGTACAGGATTATTCAAATTATCAAACCAGCGAAGGATATTTTCCATATGTTTTCTGCCGTCTTCCGGTACACATTTTTCCATTCCTAAAAACGAGTAACATAATGCTGATAATGCATCACAAGCATAATAATACGAAAGCATTTCGAAAAACGCATATGGAGGATCATTGTTAAAATATCCGTTTATCATTCCCGTAATATAATGAGCCGGCGGTTCTTTTCCCCAAGGTATTATGACAAATTCCCACCATGGATCCCCGTAATCTAAATTCCAATAATTGTAATCAAATACGGCAATTTCTCCGTTTGACATAACCATTTGATTTCCCACATTAAAATCTCCATGCCAAAAAGTCTGCGGTCTGCTGTCCAGTAAATTTTGTTTATCATTCAAATATTTTATTATTTTATCGCCGTTTTCGTTTTTTAAGTTATACTCATTGTATAAGTCAATCCTTTTTTGAATTTTTTGACGAAACCGTAAACCCCAAAATGTCACATTATCCGGTGCGGGTATATTATGGATTTCCCGTAATACAGCTCCGGTTTTTAACCCTAAGTTGTATTGTTCAGCTTCTCTCAAATTAGGAAGTAGCTCCTCGATGGTTTCACCTTCTAACCAGTCCGACAAAGAGTAACAATTATTATTTTTGTTACATAATCCAAAAACATATGGTTTAGGTGTAAGAATACCGAAATTGTATACCCGTTCCATCATTTTGTATTCGGCTTTTTTTCGTTCATATTCTTGAATATCAGCCAAACGCAAAAACAGTTGTTTATTATCAATTGTTTCTATGTAATATTTTTTATCGTCCGATTGACCTTTTTCGATTAATTTTATTTTTGTAAAGTTGCGAAATTCGGGAATGTCGCATATACAAAACAATTCATCAAGATACGGATACCATTCTGAAATGAAAATACCATCTATTATCATTTGGTTTATTTTGTCCTTGCTGGCCCACATTGCATCGCATGTTTCATCTGATTTAAAAATTATATTTTCTATTTCTACGTTTTGACAGAAAACCCAAATATCAAAAAGTGCTGTTCCTTCGTCATTGACATGCGGTTTGCTGTATTGTTTGAATAATTTTCCGTTTATCGGATTTAAATCTATACTTAATTCTTCTTTGGTTTCACGCAATACGGCAGATAATCCGTCTTCACCGGCAATAACGCAGCCCCCTGTAGTCATCCATTTATTATCTCCAGTTTCCGTTACCTGCCGTGAAATCAAAAACTCTCCTTTGCTGTTCATTATCCATACTTGGACAATTAAATGGCAATCTCCGTTTTGCATTGGTTTACCGCGTTCCGTGAATCTTCCGGTTTTATTTCTGTTAATATCAAAAATATCCCATAATTCGTATCCCTTGAGATACCAAACCGGAACAGGATTTTGCATGTTATCAAACCATTTTAACACATCATGTGCTTGTTTCATCATGGTATTAAGATCAGAAGAACCGAGAGAAGCAGCCCAATAAATTGACGATAATGTATTGCTGGATATATAAAATGCAAGCAGCTTGAAAAATTCAATCGGCGGATCAGCTCCGAAATATCCCCGCAACTGTCCTGTTGCGAAATGAGGGCTAGCTGCCGCGCTCCATACAATACGGTTGAATTCTTCCCATGGATCACCGAAATCGTATCGATCAAAATCGATGATTTTAAGTTCACCTTTTTCAAGCATCATATTACCTATATGAAAATCACCGTGTTGGAAGCTTTGAGGACGATTTTTCAACAAATGACGGTTCTGTTCTATATAACTTAAAACATATTCATCTCCCTCGAAACGCAATCCGCATTCATAATACTTTTTTATTTTCATTTCTGTTTTACGGTTAAAACGAGACTCCCATTCTTCTTGGGTTTCCGGTGCGGGTAGGGTGTGCATTTTACGTACAATTTCACCGGATTTCAAACCTAACAAATATTGTTCGGTTTCAGATAATAAGGGTAAAACTGTTTCTAAATCTTCGCCGTCAATCCAGCTTTGGATTGAATAAACTCCTTCATCACAAATGCCAAATTCTATAGGTTTACACATTGGTATATTTAAATCGTCAGCTTTTTCCAGCATATCAAATAACGATTTTCGTATTTCATAACGTGATATAGGTGTTATACGTAATAAATATTTAGTACCGTTCGTTACTGTAACGCAATATTTTTTATCTTCCGACCAACCCTTGTTTATAAGTTCAATTTTTATGATAGAATCAAATATTTTATTTTTTTTCATATTCCGCTCCTTATTGTAATTATATAAAAGCAGTTTTAACAGTCAATGGTGTAAGAATATCAAAATACCAGCTTTCTATATCGCTAAAAGATTAATCTCTATTTGTTTTTAATAATCATTTACCAATTAAAAATAAAATAAACTAAAACATTTTAACCATTACCGATTTTCATTTGATAAAAACAAAGAAATTAAACCGGATTCTAAATTGTTTTATTTCCGCAGGAATGGTTGATTTTTTTATGATATAAAATTCGATAAAAATATGCTATTCTGTTTTTTTCAGGATAGCATTTTATTATAATTGCTATAATAACACAAAAATATAAATACTTCAATAATAATTACCATTCGTAAAATATTGGTTGCAAATAGATTTTAATAATATTCTATAATTATTTTCTCCGTTGACATTTCGAAAATATTATTTTATACTATCATTGAAAAACATTGGGATTCGGCTTTTAAAAAGAGTTTTGTTTATGAAATTTTATACATTTTTAGTGGTTTTAAAAACATAAAACATAATATAAAGCATACTTCAAAAAACGGAAAGATTTAAACCCGCATTTTTGTTGTGCTTTTTGGGATAACCTTTATTTACTACTGCTTTTTGCGGGATACGGTTTAGGTCGTATCTTTTTTTGTTTAATTTATCTGCATTTTTAAATACCGCGAAACAACAGCAAAAAAATCAAGTATTTTTGTTCTGTAGTTTTATATTTAATAATAAATTAAAGGATTAACAATGAACCTATCAGTAAAAGAAATGTGTAATGAGGATATACCGTTTATTTTCCATGTTTATGAACAAAACAGGAATATTTTACATGGAAATTATATTTCATTTGATGAATGGAAGAAATATTTCGCAAATTCAGATACAGAAAAAACTATTGACCCATATGAATCGCATTATATTATTATGGATGATTCTATTCCGGCGGCTTGGTTAAAAATAAACGGATGGGATAAACCGGAAATATGTATTTCTATGTTAGTAGTAGATGATGCTTTTAAACATAGAGGAATAGGCAAATTTTCTATACAATTTGCTGAAAAACAAGCAAAATATTGGGCAAAATCTGCTATTCGGATTCAAACAACCAAAGATAATATCATTGCAATAGAATTTTATTTAAAATGCGGATATAAAATTGTTCGTGAAATGATTTACAAAGTTGGAGACAATGTTGATAGGGAAGGTTATGAATTTAAAAAAGATATATTACCTGAAGTGCTGACAGAAAAATCATTAAATAAAGTAATAGAAAAAATATTCGGTACTAAAATATTACACTCCAATTTTCAATCAAAGCAATTACAAGGCGGTACAGTAGGAGATGTAAGGCTTATAACCGGAATTGCCGAATCTGCCGATAATATAAAACTGCCATATAAAATAGTATTAAAAATTCAAAAAAAATGGGAACGTCAAGATGATCCCGATTCATGGAGAAGGGAATATGATTTCTATAAATCGAATTTTGGAATTGTTTTTTCTGATTCATTGCGATGGCCGTTTTGTTACCATGCTGAAATGAATGATGATAAAAACGAAACACAACTTTGGATGGAATATATCGAAGGAATATCGGGTTATGATATGACTGTTGAAATGATAGAAAAAGCAGCTTATGAAATTGGGCGGTTTCAAGGAAAGCTGTACACCTGTCAAACTGATTTTTTGCAAAAATTTAAAAATCTTAGCAAAGTTGATGATTTAAAAAAATATTATCTTTATTGTCATAATTGGAAAAAAGTAACCGATTATATTCATTCTAAAGATTGCGAAATTCCGCTTCATTTGCGTGAAATGCTCATTTGGGCTGATGATAATTCTTATGAAATATGGAATCGTATTGAAAAATTACCTGTCGTTTTATGTCACAGAGACTTTTGGGTGACAAATATTTTTTATAGAGAAGGAAAGATTGTTCTTATTGATTGGGATACAGCCGGATGGGGTTATATGGGAGAAGACATAAAACAACTTATATCAGATGAAATTGAAGCTGAATACATGGTTGAATACTACAAAAGATGTGTACCGGCATATTTCAAAGGTTTTTCAGAATTTGCGGATGTTTCTGATATTTCGATGAATTGTATCCGCGAAATGCTCCTTTTATGTTCGGGATATTGTCTTGTAAAAGCTTTTATGGAATCCGAATCACATGATGAAAAAAAGAACTGCTTAAATAAATTACAAAAAATTTATGAAATGGAAAATTTCTAATAATAGAAATAATTTATTTTAATTAGAAAAAAATGTTTAATGAATACTACAATTGAACTGTCAAACATCCGAATATTATCTCTTCGTGATCACCCGGAATTTTCAGATGATTGCAAAATTATCCTTTTAGAACATTTCAACGAATTTACATAGAAACATCCCGCAGAGATTTTAGCATGTACCGAGAAATTACCGCAAGGATATTTTATTTTTAAAACGATTTATAAAAAAACCGCACGGATATTTACCGTGCAGATTTTCGTTGTTTTTATACATTAATCGTAATTTAAAATTACAATAAATAATATCCAAAAAAATTATAATAGTTTGCTTAGAAAATGAGTTATAAAATAATATTTTGTTATATATGTAAATCTTTTTTGGCAAAGACAATAATTGCTGATGTAAACAAAATTATTGCTCCTAAAGCTAGTGCTATTATTCCCCATATCGCACTAGTATCACCGTTTATTATTCCATTCGGATTAAAAAGCGTAAAAAACGTAGCGTATTTCACCTTTTCAGCGTTTTCACCGGTGTTTCCTAACATTTGAAGTATAAACATCAAAGCAGGTATTCCTGCTCCGAATCCGATGCTGTATTTCGTGTCGGAAAACAAACAAGAACAAAAGAAACAAATACCGCCTATAAACAATTGTAAACACAAAAGCCCGACATTCATAAAAAGCAACAACTTTATATCTAATTCACCGGGAAAACTAATTTCAGAAAGAGTAATTTCAAGTATAGTTGAATATAATACAAGAATAAAAATGCCTGTGGCAATTACTTTCATTTGCGTAAAAGCAACTGTACTTCTTTTAACCGGAGCGGCAAGCAGATTTGTCATTGATCCCTTGTCTACATATTTAGCAATTAATTTATTTCCGCAAAGTATAGAAAAAACCATAGGAAAAACAATTAATATAAATCCGTACAAATATGAAGAAAGATAACCTATAAGCCCAGAGGTTTCGGAACTAAAACCCATCGCATCCATTAAACCCGGCATCATTTCTACCATTTGATTTAGAGATTCCTGTAATTTTGGATCAAACATTGAAATAATTATAGCAACGTATAATGTTAAAACACCCGCGAAAATCACAAGCAATTTCCAGGAGCTTTTCATTTCGCGGCGGTATAAAGTAAAATTAAACATGTTTTTCACCTCCGTAATACTGCATAAATATTTCTTCGAGTCCTTGTGAGGGTGCGGATATGTTTGTAACCGGAAAACGGTTCATTACCGCAATCCATTCGCGTATATCATTTTGTATTATAACCGCGACACGGTGGTGAGTAAGAATTTCAGTATTCAAATTTTCTTTTGTAAAAGCTTCAGCCGATTTAGAATCTTCAAAAGTAACAATGTATTTTTTCGTTTGAGCCGCTTTAAGCGCATCTACGGAATCGATAACAATTAACCTGCCATCTTTGATAATCCCGATATTATGGCATGTACGTTCAACTTCTTCAAACATATGCGATGACATGAGTATAGTTTTACCTTTTGTTTTTTCTTCTAATATAAGTTCTATAAAACGGTTTTGCATAAGCGGATCAAGCCCGCTGGTGGGTTCGTCAAGGATTAAAACAGAAGGATCGTTCATAAATGCAGCGACAATACCTACTTTTTGTTTCATACCCTTACTCATTTTTTTTAGTTTCCCGCGGGGATCAAGTTCAAAACGGTTTAATAAATCCTTTACACGCCCATTTGTTTTTATTCCCCTGTATTTTTCAATAAATTTTAAGAAATCTATTCCGGTCATATCATCGAAAAAATTAATTTCACCGGATATATAACCTAAATTTTTTTGAATTTTCGCGCTGTCTTTCCAGCAATTAAGTCCGGATATCTTGCAAAATCCTTTTTCGGGTTTTAAAAATCCCAATAAATGACGTATAGCAGTTGTTTTTCCGGCTCCGTTAGGCCCGAGAAATCCGAAAACTTCACCTTCCTTTACAAAAAAAGATAAATCAAAAACACCTTTGTTGTTCCCATAGTTCCGCGTCAGATTATTTATTTCTATTACGCTCATACCAAATATTCCTCCTTATAATATGCTTTTTTTATAGGTTCAAAGTAATTGAAAAGTTCCTGCCGTATTGTTTCTATATCTTTTTTACCGATTGAACTTCGCAAATATCCCTCATTTATCCATCGAACTGCATTGAATAGTGTTTCTTTGTTTAAACCTGGTTTTAGTTTGTTCCAGTTTACATTTCCCAAAAGTCCGGTCAGCGCGTTTGTAACTTTAGCTTCTACAAGAATTTTTAATTCTGAAATAATTGAATTTTCTTTTTCTATGACAATCGAAGATAAAAAATCATACATTCCTGGGTGCATTGCCATTACACGTATTTTTACATCTGTTCCGATTTGTAAACATTCAAAGAAATCATCAGTTCCGAACGGAGTCTCTTTTATAATTTTATCACAGGAATATTCAAATAAATAAATATATAGTTTTTCTTTAGATCCAAAATATTGAAAAACAGAAGCTTTCGATATTCCGGCTTCAAATGCTATATCGGCAACCGAAGTCTTTTTATATCCGCTTTTTCCGAAACATTTAAAAGCGGCGTTTATTATGTTAATTTTTTTATCTTCCGGTAAAGTTTCAAATCTTATCATAAACATCACCTCAAATCAGAAATAACCGAATCGGTTATTTTAATATAGCACAAATAACTGATTCGGTCAACAAAAATTTTACAATTTTTAATTTATATTTAATTTATTTCAAAAAACGATTATTTCATCCCGCCGAATCAATGTCTTCAAATATGTAAAGATAATAATCTTCAAGCGTCGGGGGAACGTTAAAACACCTTTCCGCAGGTTTTTCATCGGAAAGTACCCGTAAAACAATGTCAGCGTTTTCTGTATCACGTGAAATATTGATTACACGCAGTTTTTGCTGATATTCGTTTATTTCAGATTCTCTGCATAAAACATGCCATACCTTTTTTTCTATCTTTTTAATCAATTCGTTCGGCGGAGAATTATCTGCAACAATTCCTTTTTTTAATATTATAATATTTCGAGCGATGTATTCAATATCAGAAACAACATGAGTTGCGATTAATACAATTTTATTGAAAGATATTTTTGATATATAATTTCTTATTGAAATACGCTGTTTCGGATCGAGCCCTGCCGTAGGTTCGTCTAAAATTAGTATTTCAGGATTTCCGAGTATAGCTTGAGCTAAAGCAAGTCTTTGTTTCATTCCTCCCGAAAGTGCGCTTATTTTTCTTCGCGGATTATCGTCAAGCTCTACAGCCGATAGTATTTCCGATATTTGGTTTTTCGCATCATCTTTGTTAAGTCCTTTCAAAGCTGCCATATACCACATAAAGCGTTCTATTGTAAAATTAGGGTACATTCCAGGATATTGCGGCATAAATCCGAGTTTTTCGCGAAAACGAACACCCATTTTAAGAACATCTTCGTTTTTATATGTAATATTTCCTTCGTCTGCTTTTAAATTGTCTGTTATAATATTCATAAGAGTACTCTTTCCGCTTCCGTTCGGACCCAACAATGCGTATATTCCGTTTTCAAATTCCGCGCTAAAATTTGTCAATGCGTTTATTTTTCCGTATGATTTGGAAATTCCGCTGATAATAAATCGTATATCATTTTCGTCTGTTTTTGTCATATTTTTTACCTCAAAATAATCCATTTTTTATTCATATATAAAGCAATATAAATATTATTATAAAATCGATGTATAAATTATCTTTGTTTTGAAAAGCAGCTACATAAGTATTACATTTAAGAGATATGTAAAAACTATATATCTAAAAAATTCCGAATTTATATAAAAAACATAATAGGAAACAAAGTAACAAAAACGAAAACTTTAATAACAACAATTTTCCCCGGAAATGTTTTAATTTTATATTCATCGGAAAATATTATTAATATTATAAACATAAAAGTTTATAAAGTAAAGTAAAAATTTCCGAATAATAATTTTTGAATTTTAATTCTGTTTGGTTTCCATTTTGATATAAACTATTTGCATTTCATTATTGATTATGAATGTTATATATATTTTTTTATCATTTTAATATTTTTAAAAATAATAAAAATCATGGAAATTATAATTTTAATTTTATATAACTGCATAAAATAAATAATAATTTATAAAATATTTTTGATTGAATTGAAATAAATTGTATGATATAATTAAATACAAAATTTATATAATTATTTTTAATTAAAATAAAATATTCAAATTATTTATTGTTTGAAATGATAATTTACTTTTTATTAATTATTATTTCTACAAATAATTACATCAATATTGTTTAATTTACTATTTATTCATTGTTTGTATAAATAAATATCAAGAAATAATATTATATTATTAATAATGAATTTAATAATTATAAAAATGTAATATTATGATAATTAATAATAAACAAAATACATAGCAGGATATTAATATATGATATTCCCAAATGATATAGAATTTCTTTGCGCAGCATCGATCATTGTGATTCTAATATGCTGTGCTATTGTTTTACAAAAAAACAATACGATAGCGATCAAGGGAGTTTATGTATATATTTTCCTTCTTTTATCTTTTGCGGCAGGAAACGTTTATTATATTTTGCAATGTAAGACGGAAAATGTTGCATCGGCTTATTTTTATTTTCAAATGCAGTATATACTGGTTAATTTAACAGTATGCCTGTTTATCTGGTTTTTCAGAATAAATCTGCCGAGTTATAACAGAGATAAAAATTTATTTTTTATAATTGCCGTACTCATCAGCTTTGTTTATTCGTTTTTAATTATTATAAATCCGAATCAAATAATGTTTGACAGTTATAAAGTAATAAAAGTAACGCAAAATATATACAGTCTCCAGGTTGAAATTTCTGTTGCTTTTACAGTTTTTCAATTATTATTGTACAGTTTTTTCTTTTTCTATGTTATCCGTGTTATTATCGAAAGTATAAAAAAGACGATATCAGGACAGCATTCGATCAGCATGATTTTATCTGTTGTTATACCTATATTTTGTAATATACTTTATCTTTTAAAAATTACCGAACTTGATTTTACTAATATATTGATATTTATATCGGCTATTTTACTTACGAATTGTATATTGAATTACGGTATTATAGATTCAGTAAAATATTTGCGGAAAAACATGCTCAGTATAATCCAAGATCCGATTTTTATCATTAATCCTTCAGGACTTATCGATTACGCCAACGGACCGGCAGAAAAAATATCTGATAAAACATTGAAAGAAATGAGAGGAAAAGCGCTTTATCAAATAAATGATGCTTTTCCATTGGTTTTTACCGGAGAACTTAAAGATATTGAAATCAATAATTATATTTTTAAATCGACAATCAGCTCGCTTACAAATAAAAAAAATAAAGTATACGGAAATTTACTGATACTCCAAAACATTACCGAAGCAATCAACGTAAAACAAAGAATAAAATTTTTATCCGAATATGACGAAAATACAGGTCTTATCAACAACGAAAAATTTATTCAAACGGTTGACGAATATAAAAAAAATCGGCAAAATGGTTTAATAAATACATATATTTTTGCGGTTTCACAAAAGAATGCGGACTTTTTTAAAATTTATATCAGCAATGACCAAAAAAATCAACTCGATAACCATGTTGCGAGTTATATTAAAAATTTAATTCCTCCTCAATTTGTTTTATCAAAATACGGGGAAGAGGAGTATTGCATTTTTTCAAACGGTTTGGATGTAGATATTAATGAATTTTGCGATTTGTTTGAAAATACCAACATAAAAGATTTTATTGTCGATAATCAAATTGTAAATATAGAATTCGCTATGGGAATATACGGAATTTCCGATTCCATTACCACAGCAAAAACAGCTACCGCCAATGCTTTTTACGCCTTGAAA
The DNA here is from genome assembly GCA_031549925.1 of Eubacteriales bacterium. Lineage (GTDB taxonomy): Bacteria > Bacillota > Clostridia > Oscillospirales > CAG-272 > JAVBPA01. Next base: position 5,819 of record JAVBPA010000125.1, on the reverse strand, counting down.
TACGCAGTGGAAAAATTTAAAAAGTTTGCTGTTTATGATTTTAATATGGCACGTGAGCATGAATTGAAAAAAAATCTCATGCCTTCGCTTAATAATATAGATTTTAAAAACGATTTTTATCTTGAATTCCAGCCGATAGTCGATATAAATAAAAATATAATAGCAGGAGCGGAAGCTTTGCTCCGATGGAATCATCCCGTATACGGACAACTATCTCCGGCTGTTTTTATTCCGATTTTTGAAAGTACAAACCATATGGAAGAGCTAGGTTATGCTGTTATAAAAATGGCTTGTAATGCTTTGATTGATTTAAAAAATATTGTCCATGAAAATTTTAAATTGAGTATAAACGTTTCAAAACGGCAAATTGATAATTATAATTTTTTAAAAAATCTAAGCAAAATAATTGAAGAAAAACAAATCGACTGTAAATATTTAGATTTCGAGATAACAGAAACCGCGACTAGCAGTAAACTTGAAAATGTTGTCGAATTTTGTAAATTTATAAGAGCAATGGGTTCGAGTATTTCACTCGACGATTTTGGATCCGGTGATACTTCCATTGCTTATATTACAGAACTCGGAATAGATAAAATAAAATTTGATATAAGTCTCTCAAACAGTATCCATACAAATGAAAAACGAAGAATTGTAGTTAAATCTTTGCTTGATATGTGCGATAAACTCGGAATTAATGTGGTTGTCGAACATGTTGAAAATATCGATGCGCTGAACAGTTTTAAAAAGCAAGGATTTTCATTGATTCAAGGGTATGTTTTTAACAGACCTCTAAATTACAAAGAATTTGTTAATTTTTACAATTCGTTTGAATATTGTATATCGGTTATAAGCCATTCCTTTGATTCTGAAAATTATATTTAATCTTTATATATAAGGGTAAAAAGTTTTGAATTATAATATAATAATAACAGCAAGTATAATTTCTTTTTTATTTATTATTGCAATGGCTTTCGCGGTGAATATAAAAGCCAGCGAATATTCCATAAGAGGCGGTTTAAATTTGCTTGTTTTAGTTATGTCTTTGGCTTTTTGGGCGCTTCTCTTTATATTTGAATGTACGGTTTATGAAGCTGAAATAAAATTGTTTATTATTAAAATAGAATATTTAGGGATTATTTCTACTCCGATTTCATTTTATTTTTTCGGAGTGATAAACTATCAAAAAAGAAAAATAAGCAAACTGGATATAATTGTTCCTTTTATTTTAGGTTTGTTTTGTTATTCTTGTGTTATATTTAATCCTTGGAATTCCTTTTATGTTACATATGAAACTGTTTACACTTCCGACGGCAGTTCGGCTTTTTGGTGTGAAAGAGGCATTTTGTTTTATGTATGTCAATTAATGCTGCTCTTCGGTTTTATTTACACAATATTGTTAATTGTATCCGCTCTCAAAAAATTCAAGGCTCCTTTGGGACAATATTTTTATATTGTCGGTGGTTTCACAATACCTTTGATTTTTAACATAATGTACACATTCGGAATTACTTTAATTGACTGGACTAGCACTACATTTTCCATAACCTGTGTTTTATATTATATTGGTTTTTTAAATTACGGATTTATAGACGGAACTTCTTTCGCTAAAAGAAAAATACTTCAGCTTTCCTCAGAATGTATTATAATATTATCACAGGATAATACAATTTCGTATATAAATCCCGCGGGAGAAAAACTTATAAAAAAAAGTCCTGAGGATGTCGAAGGAAAAACACTTGAGGAAATATTACCGGGTTTTGAAAGCGAAAGATTGGGCAGTTCCGAAGTCAGACAACGCGTGTATTTAAATGAAAATGATGTTCTTGATTTGCAATTCAGAATTATTTCGCTTGAATCAGATAAAAGAATTTTTGCAAATAAAGTAATAATTATAAGAAATGTAACTGATGAAAATTTAATTGAGGAAAAACTCTTATATTTAAAATATCATGACGAAGTTACAGGACTTTATAATTTGTCAAAACTTACAGATATCATGGAAAAATACAAAAATGAACATGAAGGAGGGCTTGCGGGAACATTTTTATTTGCTTGCGGTATCAGCAATTTGAATATATTATCTTGTGTTCTTACAAAATATCAAAAGCAAGACCTGCTTTTACAAGTTACAAAATACATAAAAGAAAAACTTGTAATAGGAACGATAATCGCACGCGCTGACGAAAACGAATATATTATTTTTTCAAACGGTGTTCCAATAAATTTACAAAAGTTTAAAGATAGAATAAATGATTTAAATAAAAATGATTTCAAATTTGGAAATCAGATTTATTCTTTGCATTTTAAAATGGGAATTTATATTGTAGAAGATAATGTGGATATTGAAAACGCATTTTCAAATGTGCTTTTCGCTTTAAACAGCGCTTATAACAACAATAATGAAATTGTAAAAATATATGATAAATCAATTAAGCTCCAACATGGTCTTATAAAATATGTTCTCGGAACCTCAGAAGAAATTAATTATAAAACAAATTTTACAACCGAATATCTCCCCATAATTAATATAAAAACTAATAGATTAATCGGAGCGGAAGCTCTTGCTAGATGGAATCACCCTTCTTTCGGTAAGATGTATTCAAACAGCTTTATCGGGGTTTTTGAACAAAGCGGACTTATAAATAAACTCGGAGCATATATTTTTAACGAAGCTATGGACGCACATGAAGAATATCAAAAAATTTTCGGTAAAGATTTCTATATGTGCATAAATATTTCCAAATATCAAATTGATGATATTAAATTTATTGAATTAATAAAACAACGTATATTTGAAAAGAAAATTGATCCTTCTTCTCTTTATTTTGAATTAAAAGAAATTGACGCAGTTGATGATTTAACGAAATTAATAAATTTTTCAAAAAACATTATAAACATCGGAGCTAATATTTCCATTGACGGTTTCGGATGGAGAAGCTCGTCAATAGCGCATATAGTAATGTTGAAATGTAAAATGGTAAAACTTGATATAACTGCTTTACACAATATAAAAATTAATCACGATTCCGCAATTATAATGGATACTTTTATATCTCTTTGTAATAAAATGAATTTGCAAATGGTTGTTAACCGTGTAGAAAAAATCACAGATCTTTTAGCTGCCGGAGAACTTGGATTCAAGTATGTAGAAGGTCATATTTACAGCCAATCACTGAATAAAAATGAATTTATAAAATATTGCGAAAATTTTAAAATGCCAAGAAGTTAATATGATATTCAAATAATTAAAGGAGATTAAAATGGATTTTCGTGAATTTATGGGTAATAATTTTTTTAAAAACTTAGGAACTTCATTAAATAGTGAAAAAAAAATTGTTAATATTGATGAATCTAATAAATTTTTAAATGAAACAAATAAAATATTTATAAGCAGTCACGCATCAGATGTAACGATAACTGAAAATTCCGAACCGGAATTTGATATTCATTTTTATGGCGAATGTACATATATTGAAGAACAACCCAAATTACAAGTTTCGGAACTTACGGAAGAACTAAGAATTGAAATAATATATAAAGGTAAATCAATATCAAGTAAATTAAAACTTGATATAAAAATTCCACCTAAAATATATGAATCGATATGTATTAATTCAATGTCCGGAAATATAAACACAGATAAATCAATAAAATCTGAAATTTTACAGCTGGATAATATGTCAGGAAATATTTATACTTCCTCTGAAAATATTAAGAATACTTTAATGCAAACAATGTCAGGTAATATAAGATTAGAGAAAATAGCAAAATATAACGATATGTTAATAAACACGCAAACAATGTCTGGAAATATTGATATTATACTCCATAATATATCTAATTTGAATATTACTTCAAAAACGATGTCCGGAAAAATAAATAATCATTTTTTTAATTCGCTTGATGGTTATAATGCTTTTGTTTCGGCATCTACAATGAGCGGTAACATTAATATTATGTAAAATTAAATTTTGGGTTTAAGTTTAAATTTGTTGTATTTATTTAAAATAATAAATCTTAACATTTCCTTGTTCCATTTTTATTGAAAAACATTAGATAAAAGGAGTAGTATGGAGCTTTCGGAAAGAAAAAAGTTGTTTGAGATATGGAGAAATGAAATAAAAAAAGATAATGTTAAAATAACGAAAAATTATCTTGATGCTTATTATTTCCACCGAGATGAAATTCCAATCCTGCGTGAAGCGTATGCTCATAAAAATTATTGGAAACATTGCCGGATTGATATTTCTGAAGATGATTTAATTGTCGGAACTATCAACACAAGCGAACCTGTATGTTTTAATTATGGCTGCGGAACTTTTATAAATTATGATCTTGCGGATAAATTAATTGAACAGGATAATTTCGACGAAAACGAAAAAAACGCTTTTAAAAATATGTTAAATGAAGTTGAAAAACGTAAATACCGTTATGATGCTCCGATTTATACGGAAGATGAACTTAATTCCGTTCATGCGATGGCGGCAACAACCACTTGGTTCGGGGGTCATATGGTAATTGATTACGAAACTTTATTGGATATCGGTCTCAGCGGCTACGCAAGAGAAATCGAAAAACAAAAGTTATTACATGATAATTCATATAACGATTTTTACAAAGCGATGGAAATTCAATTCGAGGCAGTCGTTTTATATATCTTGCGTTTGATTGAAAAAACAGAAGAATTGAATAAAAACGGCAATAAAAATATGGGTATAATATCCGAGAATTTATTGCATATTTCAAAATACCCTCCTTCAACTTTTTATCAGGCATTACAGCTTGTTTGGATATTGCATTTACTTAATAACTGCGATTCCTTTGGCAGATTCGATTATTATTTGAATAAATTTTATATTAATGATATTAAAAACAGTAAAATAACACAAACCGAAGCAAAAGAATATATAACAGACTTCTGGCTTAAAATAGAATATGTTGAACAAATACAAAACATGACTATCGGAGGCGAAGATACAGACGGAAATAATATTTATACTCCGCTCACTGCTCTTTGCATATCTGTGACCCGTGAACTTCAATACAAAGGGCCGAATCTTTGTTTACGTATTAATTCTGCAATGCCGGAAAATATTTGGAATGAAGCTATAGACTGTATTAAAACAGGGAATGGTTTACCTGCGCTTTATAATGACAATGTTTATTATGAAAGCTTATTAAGATATGGTTTTTCTATTGAAACTACCCGTAATTATTGCCTTGCGGGATGCAGTCAAATTATGATAAGCGGACAAAGCAATTTTATAAATGATATTGGTTTATACAACGCCGTTAAAATTCTCGAAATTACATTGTACAACGGATTTGATTTAAGAACCGGTAAACAAGTAGGTTTGAAAACAGGAGATGTAAAAGATTTTATATCTTTCGATGATTTTTACAACGCTTATATACAACAACTCGATTATTTTGTGAAAATTGAAATTGATTTTCACAACAAGGAAGCTCTCCACCGAGCTTCAAAAGAAGGATATACACTTCGCAGCTTGTTTATCCGAGGTTGTCTTGAACGTGGTTTAGGTGTTTTTTGCGGAGGAGCAAATTATAATAATACCGAATTGGAAATAATCGGTATAACTAATGCTGCTGATAGTTTATATGCGATAAAAAAATCAATTTTTGAAGATAAAGTAATAACTTTTTCCGAATTGCTTGATGTTTTAAAAAATAACTGGATTAATAATTCCGAGTTGCAAAAATATTTTATTAATTTACCTAAATTCGGAAATGATTATATTGAAGTTGATGCTATCCGTGCCGATATTACGGAATTTTTATACAAAAAATTTAATGTTTCA
>JAVBPA010000008.1:0-44781 GCA_031549925.1 Eubacteriales bacterium | reverse complement strand
GGATACGACCTTTTTTACCGGACATCCCATATTGATATCAATTGCGTCCGGTGAAAATCTCGATGCTAGTTTGGCTGCTGATTCTGCCATTATTTCGGGATCACTTCCGAAGATTTGCAAAGCAATCGGTCTTTCTTCCGGCAAAAAATACGCAAGCTCCGATGTTTTTTTATCTCCGAAAAACATTCCTTTCGCAGATATCATTTCTGAAACCGTATATTCACATCCGAACTGTTTGCAAATCAATCTGAAAGGACTGTCTGTAATTCCTGCCATCGGTGCTAAAATAATACCGTGCGGCAGATTTATATTGCCGATATACATATTTACTATTGTCTTAACAAACCTGAATATTTAATTCTTGCCGCTGCTAAATCCCTGCTGGCTTCGTTTTCATAATCAATCAATTTGTAGGTCGCGTCTATTAAGTGTTTGAACTTCGGGTCGTCAAGAGCGCTGCATATAAAAGACTGGCGGGGAGAATTTATATCTTCTCCGCTTATTTGGAAAAATCCGTTTTTATCGCAAAGATTCATTATTCGGTCAAGCTGTACGGGTGTATTGCGGGTAGGCATATAAGTGATTGCGTCAAAACCGCATTTAACCAAAACATCGATTAACAAATCGAGATAATCGTCTTCGAATTTTTGTGTTTTTTTATCTCCTGTTACAGATTGTCCGACATCTCCTAAATATGCGTAAGCGGCTATTCCGCCGTTTTTCTTGACCATATCGATAAAATCGGTAACCGCAGGGCATTCATCTGTAGCATTAACATAAAAATGTTCAACCATATTACTTTTCAGTGCGCCTAAAATATCAAATTCATAAAAATCGGGAGTATTTTCGCCGTTTGAAATTTGTGCGATTGTTTTTTCGGATAATTCAAGTTTCATTTTACAGCATAAAAATTCTATAACTTTGGCAGGCGTATTGTATAAAGAAGTAATCTTTTTTGTCAAAGCGAATAATATATGACGTTCCGTAACGGAACCTCCGATATTATAATTTGATATGGGAAGCACATCATTATCAAAATCAAGCGAAAGACCGAAAGGTTCTACGAGAGAGGTTATATTTTCACACATTTTACGGTTGCGGATGTTGCGTTTAGCACGATAAGGAGTGAAGAAATCAGCGACTGCCTGAATATTTTGGTGAGGTATTCCGTGCATAGCTACATATGCTACACTGTCCTGATCGGGATTATTGATTTTTTTACCGTTAAGCTCTGTCATCGACATATTAACTCTGCATTCAACTCCGCAGGTAACAGGCATTCCGATAACAGAACCCGCTTCAATGAATTCATTGCATCCGCCGACAGAATCATGATCCATAATACCAGCCGTTTTAAGCCCGTTTTTCCAAGCCATATATAATGCCATTGCCGGATTATACGGCGAAAATGAATAGGTTGTATGGATGTGATTATTGACATATTTCGTTTCAGGAGGGAACGGAAGCTCACCGGAATCTGTTCTTCTTTTTATATCTTTTAATTGTTCAATAGTCATGCTTTATTTAAATCTCTTCTTTCATTAAGTTAATTTACGTTTCTTTTGTAATTTATTTAAGCATTTCCTGACCGCCGGTAACAGGTATAGCCTGACCGGTTTCATAGGTCTGTTCAACCACATAAAAGATAGCTCTTGCGACGTCGATTGTTTCGCAGCCTCTGTTCAGCGGAACTTTGGATTCATAGAATCGGCGGACATCATCGATTGTTTTTGCTCCGGGAACTTTTCCGGCTTTCAAATACTGCACGAATAATCCTTTTTCCGGATCAGCCCAAAGAGGACCGTTTAAAAAATTCCCGGGACATATAGCGTTTACTTTAATGTTGTACTCGACAAGCTCAAGCGCAAACGATTGGGTGAGTCCTATTCCTCCGAATTTAGATCCGGCATACGCAAAATTTTTATTTGAACCGGACAAACCCGATTTAGAATTTATTTCGATTATATCCATCATATAATCGGGAGCGTATTTATGCTGTATTTTCATTACGCGGCTGGCGTATTTTACACATAGAAAATATCCTGTATAGTTTACGGCTGTGACAAGTTCGAATGCGTTCTTTTGCATTTCATCAAGACTTCCCGCTTTTACTATACCCGCGTTGTTGACAAATATATCTATTCCTCCGAATTTGAGAGTTGTCTTTTCTATCATTTCGCGGACGGAATTTTCATCTGTAACATTTGCCGCTATTGCATATCCCGATTCGCCATATTCCGCAGCAGCTGCAAGTGCACCTTCGTAATTCATATCAGCAATCACTACATATGCGCCTTCTGCTATCATTGCATCCGCAATTCCTTTTCCAAAACCCTGCGCTCCTCCTGTCACAACTGCGATCCGGCAAGCGAGACGTTTTGCGTTTCCGGAAGCTAAGCTTACCTTTGATCTGTAGCTTTCAACTTCCCAGTTAACAATAAAATCTATAAGCTCTTCCGTCATAGACAGAACTCCGCCGAAAGCATCGGCAAAAGCGACAACCTTAATAGCGTCAAGCATAACAGTTTCAGCTGTTACCGCTTCTTTGACATTCATTCCGCAGGAAAACATTCCGAGCCCGCTGACAAAAACAATTTTCGGTTTATATTTATTTTTATCAACAAATTCTTTGAATAATTGTGCTATTGTATCTCCGTCAGCTTCCGCGGGTACGATAAGCTGACAAGCTTTTGCGTAAACTATATGGTCGGGAGTTACGCTTTTTGTTTCCGGATTATAATTTAATATAGCTTTATTAGTTAAAAAACGAACGGTTGCGGGAGAGTTTTCGCCGTATAGCATGCGGATAACAGGAGCGATGGAAACCGCTTTTTCAACATCAAATTCCGCATTTGTCATATCCGGGTATTCTTTTATTTGTTTTCCGAGTTTTTGCATAACATCGGAAGCTAACACATCAAGCTCCTCGGTTGTATCGGCTGCGAAAAATACTCCGTGATTTTGTAAGAATAATAAATTTGCTGTTTTATTTGTTTTTGCGGTATAGGCGTCACAAGCGCATTTACATTCAAGAGCTAATATATATCCGGGTTTGCATATCGGAACCCATACAGCCTCAGGAAATAAACGTTTCATTTCGTTTTCGCCGTTAACCGAACAAGTCAAACCGTTTACCAGTCCAGGGTGAACATGAAGTACATATTTTTGCGGAAAGAGATCATGGAGCAGAGTTTCAACAGAGGGGCGTCTTGATTCCATTCCGATTTCACGTGCTTCCATCATATCGGAGAGAACTTGAGATTCGCGTTCAGCTTCATTTTCGGAGTAGGATTTGTTCCACATCAACGCTAAAGCTTCACGGCGCATAATAACAAAATCTTCGGGTTTTATTGTAGCGAGAGCCGTTCCGGATCCTTTTATATATAAATGTTTATCATTTTTAAATGAGGTATTACCGCCTCCGGCAAGTACATAATCCGCGTTTGAACCATATTTATTTGACATTTGAGCCAACGCCTGTAATTGATTTTTCAACATATTTTAGAATCTCCTTTTTAGTTAGCTTAGAGTATGGTTGAAACTTATATATTTTGAGCGTTTGCCAAAACATATTTTTCAGCTTCTGCGTTCCAAAGCTGATTATTTCTTGCGCATATTTCGGCGAGATCAGCATAAAATTTATCTGTTTCACCTAATTTTGCAAAATCCGCTATTGCTGTAAGCGGCATTTTTTTATTTGTATATATTAATTTTTTTCCGCCGGGGATTGAAGGCAGATCAATTATTGTTTTAATAACGGTATCGAGACCGCCAATATGGGTAATCATCGCCGCAGGGTCGATAAGTCCGGCTTCCATCATTTGAACGGATTCACGCATATCGGCAGTATTTCCGCCTGATGTTCCCACTATATGGGTTGAGCCGTAATGAACGTTATAAAAATTGAACATTGCGGAAAATTCTGTGTTTGTCGGGCCTGCAAAGAAATTCAGACATCCGTCGCGGGCTAAAAGCTTATCTCCCATTTCCACAACAGGTTTTACGGGAGCGAATACGAACATATCATCATATCCCGCGTTATTTGTCAGAGACATCAAATATTCCACGGGATTTTCATAGTTTGCCGTGTTTACATACATTAATTTTACACCGTTGGCGGCGGCTTTTTCTACGGAAAGAATTTGTGCGGCGCGTTCGAGTCTTGCGCTGTCTATATCAGTTACAACGATAAAACCGGGTTTGCGGTCACAGTGTATAGCGTAATCTATAGCACCTAATCCCATAGGACCGGCTCCCGCTAAAATAGCAAGATTACCTCCGATTTTTATACCCATATCATGAACATAACTGCCGGATGTTGTATGGTAATTGGCGTGGAAAGCTCCTACGATACATGAAACGGGTTCGGATAATGAACCATAGAAGAAGGCTTCTCCGTTATACGGAAGCAAACAGTCTGTTTCCATAACTTCATTGGGAATTATAACATAAGTCGAATCTCCGCCGACAAAACGGTATGAATATCCGGGAGCGTCAAGGCTTCCTTTGTAGTTCATTGCAGGCTGTATTGTAAAACGGTCGCCGGGTTTAAATTTATGCGCCCATTTCGCTCCTACCTCAACTAACTCACCGCAAAATTCGTGACCGATTATTGTCGGATTAACGGCGCAATCGTTCGGAACGCGTTTATGATCAGGACCCTGAAGAGCAGCTTTGTGGGAGGACATACATACGCTGTCAGATATAACATGTGCCAGTATTTCATCTTCGCCCATTGCGGGAAGTTCAAATTCCTCTAAACGGAGGTCATTTTTTCCGTATATGCGTACAGCTTTGGTTTTCATTATAAAATATCCTTTCAATCGTTGTTTTTATTTTTATTTTTTAATTTGTTAAAAAGATTGTTAATGCGTTCTTTTCTGCTTTTCATTTCATCAGTATTTTTTTTTATCAGTATTAATTTACCGCTGTCATCCAATTCAGATATAAAAATATCGCCTTCGCTTACCAAAAAGTTATAATCATTGAGGAGAACATGATATATATTTTCATCATCATCTATTAAAACAGCGATGTTATTTTCAATACGGTCGACTGCTGCATTGATTATTGTGTGCACCCCCTCTTGAAATATTGATTATTTTGTGTTATCTTAGTATTGGTAAAGAAGATGCTTTAATTTTGCTATATTTTAGTATTAGTATTGTCTGATATTGTAAATAATATCTTCAATAGTATTATATCACGCGGTATTTACCATGTCAACTGTGCGAAAAAATATCACAAAGCGCATAAATTCCGCAACAATATATCATAAACAAGCACAATTGCGCAGGTGTAATTGCTCAAGTATAAATGCGAAAGGTAAAATAAATGCTTGCATATGAAAGACGCGCTGAGATTAAAAAGATCCTTGAAAGCGAAAAATCCGTTTCTGTAGATGATTTGGCTTCAAAGTTTTTTGTAAGTTCGTCAACAATACGCCGCGATCTTGATAAAATCGCATATGAAGGATTGATAAAACGGACGTACGGCGGAGCTGTTATGTTAAATAATTTAGCTTCAGAGCTTCCGATAACATTCCGTGAACACGAAAATACCGATGCTAAACATCATATAGCCCAGTTAGCAGTTACACTCGTTAAAGCGGGAGCAACTATAATACTTGATACAAGCAGTACGGTTTCGGCTATGGTTCCTTTATTAAACGCGTTTGACGGGTTGACGGTTATAACAAACGGAATAAAAACAGCTTATCTTTTAAACGCCTACGCAAAAATTACCACTTATTGTACGGGCGGCAAACTGCGTGAACATAACATGTCGCTTGTGGGAATTATGGCTTGCCAGCGTTTTGAAGAAGTAAACGCCGATATTGCTTTTATTTCTTGCAGAGGCTTGTCTCTTGAAAAAGGTGTAACCGAGGCTTCGGAAGAAGAAATGCAGGTGAAAAGGGCGATGATAAAATCCGCGGCAAAAACCGTCCTGCTATGCGATGTTACAAAAATCGGACTTGTCCTGATGAACCGTGTATGTAATATCGAAAGCTTATACGCAGTTATAACGGACAAACCTGTTCCCGAAGAATACAAAAACTATTTTATGAAAAAAAACATTTTACTGATAAATTAATTAACAAAAAATCGAGATAAAATTTATGGATAAAAAATATAAAAAAATATTACCTGTACTTCTTGGAGCGGATTTGAACTGTTATAACGTGGCGCGTGCTTTCCATGAGGAATACGGAGTGATTTCATATGCTTTCGGACGCTATAATATAGGAGCGACACAAAACAGCAGGATTGTTAATTTTACTTCGGTCGAAAATTTTGACGATCCGCATATTATGACAGAACTTTTAAATAAATTCGCAAAAGAAAATTCTGATAAAACGCTTCTCCTTATGGGCTGCACCGATGATTATGTCAGTTTGATAATAAACAATTCCGATAAACTTCCGGATTATATAAAACCTTATATCAGTAAAACATTATTCGATGATATAACCTTAAAAGAAAATTTTTATAAATACTGCGAAAAATATTCGCTTCCGTATCCGAAAACTTTAGTGTATAAAAAAGATCAGCCCGTTGAAATACCGTTCGGATATCCGGTTATTATAAAACCGTCGAGCAGTATATTGTATTGGAAATATCCTTTTGAAGGTATGAAAAAAGTTTACCGTGCTAACACAAAAGAAGAAGCTGTACAGATAATCGGAGAGATATATACTTCCGGATATCCGGAAAAATTAATTATACAGGATATGATTCCCGGTGATGACAGTTATATGTATACAATGACTTCTTATTCGGACGAAAATAATCGTGTCAGAATGATGTGCTTAGGACATGTATTGCTCGAAGAACATACCCCAAAAGGACTGGGAAACCATGCGGCGATTTTAACAGAATACAATCCGGAGTTATCCGAAAAATTAAAAAATTTCCTTGAGGATATACAGTATACAGGCTACGCCAACTTCGACATAAAATACGACAGCCGCGACAATACTTATAAACTTTTTGAAGTCAATGTAAGACAGGGAAGAAGTAATTATTATGTTACATCGGCAGGATTTAATATAGCGCGGAATGTTGTGGAGGACAGAGCGGAACATAAATCTTTTAGCGGATGCGTTGTTTGTAAAAACGAAATTTACTGGCGATATATTCCGGATAGTATAGTTTATCGTTATTCACCAAATGATTTAATATCGAGAGTTAAAAAAGCGAAAAAAGAAAAACGCGCTTTTTCATCGATGAAATATAAATTTGATTTAAGATTTAATTTAAAAAGAAGAATATTCGTTGCTTTGCATGAATACCGTCATATAGGGAAATATAAAAAATATTATAAAATATGAATTATAAAACGGTTTTGGATTTTCCGTATGAAAAAACATTGTAAAACTCATATATCAAGTATTTATTTTTACAGATTAATTTAAAATAAATTCTATCATGATATAAAATTTTTATACTTTGAGAGGATTTTATATGAAAATACAAGGTTATGAAATAAACAACATAGTTTGCGATTCAAGAGAAACTGGTCCGGATACGATATTTGTATGCGTTTGCGGATTTGAAAAAGACGGCCATTTATACGCGGAACAAGCATATAAAAACGGATGCAGATTTTTTATATGCGAACGTGAGTTGTCATTGCCTGAGGATGCTTATATAGAAATAGTCTCCGATTCGAGAATCGCAATGGCTTCATATTCGGCAAAAATTTATGGTTATCCGGCAAATGAATTAAAAATAATTGCCGTAACGGGAACAAAAGGGAAAAGTACAGTGGCTTCGCTGCTTTATGAAATCATGAATGCTTCCGGTAGCAAAACTGCGCTCATCGGTACTACAGGAATTAATATAGGCGAAAAATATACAGAAACTGTCAATACAACCCCCGAAAGCAATATATTGCACAAAACTTTCAGAGAAGCGCTTGACTGCGGATGTGAATATGTTGTTATGGAAGTATCTTCTCAAGCGGTAAAATTAAACCGTATATTCGGTCTTGATTTTTACGCCGGTATTTATACGAATTTGTCTCCTGACCATATCGGAGGGCCCGAACACAAGGATTACGAAGAATACCGGGAATGTAAAAGTTTAGTTTTTACTTCTTCAGACCATAGTATTATAAACGCGGATGATCCGGAATTTACGTACATGGCTTGTTCGGCGGGGGGGACTGTTTCGTTTTATACAGCTGAAAATAATGAAAATGATATAATATTTGACGGCTTCGGCACAGATTATAAAAAAGCCGAGGTATACCGCGCTTCGAGTGCAAGCATAACAAAAAGCGGAGGACTCGGTACTTCCTTTATACTGCGCGGCAGAGAATATTTTCTTAAAACTCCGGGGAAATTCAGCGTATACAACGCTCTTGCGGTTATTGCTTTTTGCGATTATATCGGAATCGATATGGATATTGTCGCAGCAAAACTGGCTGTAACGGCTGTTAAGGGAAGATTTGAACCTGTTGCGGTAATGGACGACCGCGCTTTTATTATCGATTATGCTCATAACAAATTAAGCCTTGAAAGCGCTCTTTTAACTCTCAGAGAATACGAACCGAAACGCCTTGTTTGCTTGTTCGGGTCTGTAGGCGGACGTTCGGTTGATCGCAGAGCGGAGCTGGGAAGAACAGCGGCTTTGTTTGCCGACTTCTCAATAATTACATCCGATCAGCCCGATAAAGAAAATCCGCTCGATATCATTTCTGATATAGAACGGAATATGAACGGCGCACCGCATGTATGTATTGCAGACAGAGCGGAAGCCGTAAAATACGCGGTTGAAAATTCCAAACCCGGGGATATCGTTTTGTTTGCCGGAAAGGGACACGAGTTATATCAGCTTATCGAAGGGACGTATGTTCCTTTTAACGAAAGGGAAATTATTACTAAAACAGCACACGCTATGATAGCCGGAGCGGTTTTGTCATAACCTTTACTTATTTTTAAACATTTCATCGAAACTGCCGACAGCCGAAGTCACTTCATTTTCCGAAGCGATTATATAAAAAACATACGAACCTTTTATATGTGTTTCCGCGGCTTCAAGTTTCGGAATTTCTTCCGGAAGATAGTTGAAATCTGCGCTGTTCTCATATAATAATTTCAAATAAACATCAAGTGCGCTGCCTATTTCGGCAGCGGCTTTTTCGTCTTTCGCAAGGAAAATCCCATATTGATCGGTTTGAGTTCCCATTGTTTGCATTTTCAATGTATATTCGTCAATTAAATCCAAATCCAGTTCTATCATCCCTACAATATAGTCATCATTTACGGCAGATAATTTATTTGAGTTACCCATATATTTTTCGACAGTTTCGGATATATTTTCGATTGTGATATTACTATAATTAAAATCCGATTCTTCTTCATTTTCATCATTTATTTCAATCACGTTTTTTTGTTCTGTTTGATTTTCGTCGATACTATTATCCGAACAGGAAGTGTGTATCAATGCAAGAAATGATAATATAATAATTAAAGTTTTTTTCATTTTTACATCCGTTTTATGGTATTTTTGGGGAAGTTTCTTCGGTATTAATTTCCGTTTCGGTTTCTGTTTCCAAATCTGTTTCTTCTTCATATGTTAAAGCATGAGTTCTTAAATATTCAAGTTCCAATGAGAGGGAAATTTTATTCAAATGAAGACCATCTCCGTTTTGGTATTCTTCCGGTAAATATCCGTCAGACCCTATCAAAACCGAAGCGGTATTTGCAAATTTTAATTCCAGTTCATCTGCTATACAAGCGATCCATTCATTTGCTTTTGATATTTTAGTGTTATTTATAGATTTCTTTTTGGAATATGAAGCGGCTATGGGAAATATCGATTGTAAAATAATTTTTGTATCCGGAGAAGAAATTAAAATTTCTTCAATTAAAGCTTTATACGAGCTTTTAAAATAATCTTCTTTCATAAACGAAACTCCGTTGACACCCAGCGTAATAACCAAAATTTCCGGTTTTTTTCTTAGAACAGCTTCCGCAATTGTTATTTCACTGCCGTCATCCGGATATACTATAGTAGAAAAAGTCGCGTTTGACAAAGTAAGTGTTCCGCTGGCGGGAGTCCAAACCTGATTCGTTTTCGTTCCGTTTTCGAGAACACCGTATCTTTTCATTGCGTAAGTTGTAGAATCACCTAAAAATATTATTCGTTTTATATAATCTTCGCCCATATCTTCGGTTTTTTTCAAAACAGTATCGGGGTATAATTCATCAAGACCATTGATACTTTTTAAAATAGCATCAATTACGTTTGTATCGGCGGTATTTGTTTCTTTTTCTGTTGTCTCTTTTTCGGTTATTATCAATTCGTCAGTGGTTATCTCGGATTCATCGATTGATTGTGCATATTCGGTTTCTGTCGTATGTTCGCTTATAATAATATCTTCCGATTCTTCTGAAACGGAATTTTTTTCGGTTTCGGTTGCAATATTTTCCGTATCGATAATACACGCAGTTTCAGTTTCCTCCGGCAATTCATTAATAACCGGAAGAGGAGTTTGTTCGGTATTTAAAGCTTGCGGATCTTTTGCGATTCCGGGTATATCTTCGTCCTTCCGGTTTTCGGCGGAAGTAAAATATATGGTAACAGCAGCCAAAAAAAGTATAGAGGCTGTTATTACGGTATAAATTGTTTTTATGTTTTTTATATAACAGAATGAAGAATTTTTCATCTTTTTATGCCAACTTTAAACAAAATATAAAATATTATAACAAAATTATTTTTCTATTTCAATAGGAAGAATTCATAAGTTTGTAAAATAACTGATAATAAGACGATAAACGAAATTATATATTATATGTATTATATACACTTGCGCTGTATATTATGATATGATATAATATGATAAAAAATGTTTATAAAAACGGATGAATAATAAATGAAACATAGAAAATCCATAATTAATTATATACCTCTCGACGACCGTAAAAGCGGTATATTTTTATTTGTGATGGGTTTTTTAGCTTATGTTATATTGTATTTCGGCAGACTTAACTACAGTGCGGCTATGACTTTGATAATCGGCAACGGTGATATGACTCGGGAAGCTGCCGCTTCAATAAGTACTGTTTTTTATATAGCCTACGGTTTAAGTACATTTGTCAACGGATTTTTAGCTGATAAATTATCACCGTTTAATATGATCGGGTGCGGAGTTATATTATCGGGATTTTTTAATTTGTGTATGGGATCAGCCTTATATTTTAACGCGCCGCATCCGGTTTTGATAATTATCTGGGCTGCGAACGGGATTGTTCAATCGACTATATGGTCTCCTTTAATCAGAATAATTTCAACAATATTGCCGAAAGAACAAAGATCTACCGCTTGTTCAAACATATTGATTACAACTGCTGTAGGATCTTTCGGTTCGTTTATTTTGTCCACTATATTATTGCGCGGCGGAAAAATAGAAATGCTTTTTATTATTCCGGGAATAATACTTCCTTTGTATGGTGTTATTTGGATTCTGTCAACTTATCCTATAACTAAAAAAATAAAAGTATACTTACCGAAAGAAAATAATAATTCTGATAATGTTTCATCGGTTAATAAAAAGTGGGCGCTAAAACCTTTGCTTGCGGCTTCCGGAGTTCTTCTCGTTATTATACCTGCATCTTTGATTTCTATGATAAACAACGGCGTTTCAAACTGGACTCCGACTATTATTACAGAAATGTTTAATTTTACACCTTCCATGGCAGTACTGCTTACCGCTTTATTACCGTTCGGAAATATATTCGGAGCTGCGGTATCTCATATAGTTATAAAAAAGTTTTCATATAACGAATTAAAAGCTTCGGTATTCTTTTTGATTTTATCATTTTTTGTTTTAGCTTTGATGTTTATTATAGGAAACAAGAATATTGTTACTATGATAATATGTTTAGCTGTTATCTCCGCTTTAATGATAGCTAATTCCAATATTTATGTTACCTTTATACCTTCCGCGTTCGGAAAATACGGAAGAGCTGCTACAGTCGCGGGGATTTTAAACGCGTTCATGAATTTATTCGGTTCATTATCATCAATTATGATAGGATATATAACCGGTATATTTAAAGGATGGAATGTCATGTTCGGTATTTGGACAGGTATGTGTATAATAGGATTAGCCGCTTGTTTTCTTATTATGTCCCGCTGGCAGCGTTTCAGCCAAAACAACCGAACTTTATAAAATAAAATTTTTGTTGAATTTTCGCTTTTTTTAGATATTTAGTAAAACTAATTAAAAAAGTCCCCTTTTAAACAGGAACTTTAATATTTATAACAGAATTATTTTAAAATAAACCGCAAAGAATCAAATATAATCCGAACCCGTTTTACTTGTATAAAAAATCATTTGATAACAAATATTTTTATTAAGTTTATTTTTAAAGACAATATAATAATTTAGTTTTAAAAGCAAAAAATCTTCTTATTTTTAAAAAAGTAAAATTTTCCAACAAAAACAATTTTATCTTCTGTAAAGACTGTCGTATTTTTTTTCGGTATTACTGGATTTATGCATAAAGGCACGTATTAATAAAACTATTGAAGCTATAAAAAAATATATTACGCTTAATACAATAATTAAAATAAACCCTCCCAGGGAATCATTATACTGACCCGTGAGAATTACCAATATCAATATAAAAAGAACAACCATTCCGATATAATGTATCAAAACTCTAAAAAATATATTTAATATTTTTATGCGGAATATGTTTTGCAAAAGAGCCATTCCCGCTGAAAAAATCCAAAATAAAACTTGCGTTTTTATAGTCGGAGCCAGGTTTTCGTATTCCATGATATAAGTTATTGCCGTAAATAAAAATATTGAAACCGAAAAATAAACACAGGCTGGATATATAAAATTATATAATATTGTATTTAAAACATTAGTATCTTTTTTCATATTCCGCATTTACCAAATGATATATTTATTTTATTTTGAATACTTTTTCGTGCTTGTATGTATTTCTGCGAACCGTTTGCCACGGCATCGCATCTGCCTTCGAGTGAACAGGAAGCGGGTTCTAGTCCCATAACATAATCTCCGCAGCCGAACATTCTCCATTGTACGGCACGGTCGATAATAGGGGAATCATATTCGATGCGCAAACTTATATCAAGAGAGGGATTATCTATACCTATTACATTTTTTGTGAGAAAATGATAATAGCACATTTCTTCATATCCCATTTGCGGAGGTAATACTTTATCCCAATTATCAACATCTGTCGCGGCATGTGCGTTTCTTGGAACAATTGTATGTGAAGGGAAATATGGTACGGCAGATTCGGAAAGCATTGGATATCCTATATTAAAATGATAAAGCATTGAGATTGCGTCATCTGTGAAAGATTCGTTTGTAACTGTATCTTCAATTGAGATTTCATCGCATCCCAAGCTGCATTTTATTGTGCGGCGCATTGTTAATTTTGAACCGAATATAACCCCTTCGCGCAAAACGCCGGAAATGACAGCAGCTGTTCCTTCGTTCTCTAGGGTAACACAAACGTTTTCGGCGGGTGTGTTTGATATTCTTCCGTGAACTGTCAGTTCGGGATCATTACCGTCGGCAGAACCGATATTTTGCAAACCGCAAGTACATAAAAATCCTCCGCCGAATGTGCGAAGCCATTTCGATGATATATCGCTGTAATATGAGGGTGATGTGATTCCAACCGGAGAATGGTAAGCTATGTTTACCCCTCGGTAACGAAGAGTATATATATCCATTCCGCGGTCAGGCAAGATTGTAAAATGCAAATTTCCGCCGTTCCAAACATCAATTGCCGAAACCTCAGAAGCTCGTCCCGATGTAAATTTATATTGGCGGATATCGAAAAGCTGCGAAGTATTTCCTATATATTTTTCATTCATATATAATCCCTCGGAATGTTTTTATATTGTACATATTCTTCTTATTCTCCGATTGATATTTTACAGTTTACATTTTACATTAAGGTTGACAATTTGTTAATTAAATTATATAATTTAATATATATTAAAAATAAATGTGATAATTATCAAAATTCTTTCATTTTATTTTTTTACGCAGCGAATAGCTATGATATAAGCATATGAATAAAATAATACGGGTAAATAATATATGACAAGACGCGAAGCACGTGAACACTTATTTGCTTTGATTTACGAAGCGGGATACGATTACAACGGAAAAGATAAAAATGACGAAAAACTTTCCCGTAATTTAGAAGAAATATATTCAAACGCCATGACATATCAGGAATTTGAAGATGACAGTTATATACGCAATATGTTTTTTACAATATGGGAATATATACCTGAAATCGATTTAAAAATAGCGGATAAGTCGGTAGGATGGAAAAGTGACAGGTTATCCCGCGTTTCCGAAGCTATTATGAGGCTCGGAGTGTATGAAATTGTTTACTGTGAAGATATGCCTTATAATATTGCGATAAACGAAGCTGTGGAGCTTGCGAAAAAATACGATCATGAAAACGCTCCGAAGTTTATAAACGGTATATTGAATGCTGTTACCGAAGCCGAGGGCTTAAAAGATAAACAAGTATGAGTTTATATCTGGGGATTGATACAAGCGCATATACTACATCGGTTGCGTTAACTGACGGTTTTGGCGTTGTTTTGAATAAAAAACTAATATTACCTGTTGCGAAGGGAGAACGCGGACTGCGTCAGGCGGACGCGGTTTTTGCTCATATAAAAAATTTATCTCAGATTATCGATTGCATTCGGGGTTTTCAGCTTGAAGCGGTGGGATACAGCGCCTATCCGCGTGATATCTCTGATTCGTACATGCCGTGTTTTGAAGCGGGAGCTGTTGCGGCAAAAGCGATTGCCGCCGGATTAAATATTCCCGTTTACCCGTTTTCACACCAAAAAGGACATATCGAAGCCGCTTGTTACAGCGCGTCTTTTTATTCCGAGGAGTTTTTAGCTTTTCATGTTTCGGGCGGTACTACCGAATTGCTTTATATTTCAGAAGGTAATATAACGAGACTCGGAGGGACAATTGATTTAAACGCCGGACAGGCAATTGACAGAATCGGAGTAAAATTGGGATTGAAATTTCCTTGCGGTCCGGAACTTGAAAAATTAGCGGAAGATTTTGAATATTCAAATAAAATTAAAATAAATGTAAACGGTTTTGATTGCAATATATCAGGCTCTGAAAATATCGCGGATTCTATGATGAAAAACGGATGTCCGGCTTTTGAAACAGCCGCTTTCATTTTAGAATTTGTTAAATTTACAATAGATAAGATGACGGAAAACGCTTTAAATAAATATCCCGGACTTCCTGTTCTTTACGCGGGAGGGGTGATGAGCTGCCGCAGGATAAAAACTTATATAGAAAAAAAATATAACGCTTATTTTGCAAAACCTGAATTTTCTACTGACAACGCTTTCGGAACAGCTCTGCTCTGCGCAAAAAAGCACGATATCCAAATTAATACCGGAGATAAATAATGACGGATGATAACAAATACATATTAACGGTCACGCAGGTAAACGAATACATTAAAGATTTAATAGATCAGTCACCAAGTCTCAGCGCTCTGACGGTAAAAGGCGAAATTTCTAACTTTACCAATCACCGGACAGGGCATTATTATTTTACTTTAAAAGATGAAAACAGCGTTATTCGGGCTGTAATGTTTAAATCAGCTGCGGCTAAAATAAAATTTATACCAGAAAACGGATTAAAAGTTATTGTGAGCGGACGCGTTTCTGCATTTGTAAGAGACGGACAGTATCAGTTTTACGCCGAAGCTATGGAGCCCGACGGAATAGGCGCGTTGTATGTTGCATATGAACAACTGAAACGAAAGCTCGAAGGAGAAGGGTTATTCCGGGAAGATAAAAAACGGCCGCTTCCCAAAATACCTGTAAGGATTGGTATTATAACTTCTCCGACGGGAGCTGCTATAAGAGATATGATAAATATTGCGGGTAGACGTTTCCCTTTGGCGGAACTTATATTGTTTCCTTCGTTGGTACAAGGAGAAGGCGCTGCCGCGCAGCTTATCGAAGGAATAAAATATTTTAGCAGCAAAAAATGTGTCGATGTTATAATTATAGGACGCGGAGGCGGTTCGATCGAAGATTTATGGGCGTTTAATAACGAAGAACTCGCCAGGACAATAAATTTTTCGAAAGTCCCGGTTATTTCTGCTGTCGGTCACGAAACAGATTTTACAATTTGCGATTTTGTTTCGGATAAACGCGCTCCTACTCCTTCCGCCGCTGCCGAAATTGCATTGCCCGATACCGCGGAATTAAAACGGAAAATAAATAATATCACCGGGAGACTCGAACTTCTTTTAAATCAAAGAATAACTATAGGCAGGCAGGCTGTAAAACGGTCTTCAGAACGCAAAGCATTGCAGAGTCCTTCCTATATGATCGACGAAAAAAGAATGATAATGCTAAATTTGGAAAATCGTCTTATAGCAGCTCAAAAAATCATTCTTACAAATAAAAGATCTTCTTTTGCAAATTTAACCGCTTCTCTTCAAGCGATAAATCCTCTGGCGGTTATTGCAAGAGGTTACAGCGCGGTTTTCGGTGAAGATGGAAAATTGATTAAAAGCATTAAACAGTTAAAAAAAGGGGAAACAGTGAAATTTAAACTAACCGACGGAGAAGTACAATCGACGGTTACAGAAATAAAAGAATCCGAAAATAGGAACGGTAATTAAAAATGACAGATGAAATTACATTTGAAAGCGCGCTTGCCAGACTTGAAGAAATAGTGCGCGCACTTGAGAGCGGAAACGCCCCGCTTGACACATCACTCGCTATGTTTGAGGAAGGTATTTCGCTTGTTAAAAAATGCAATGAAAAGCTTGATACGGCGGAACAGCGGGTAAAAATTCTTATATCAAAACAGGATGGATCATATGATGAACAAGATTTCGGAAAGAATACGCAATAATTCAGATTTAATTGAAAATGCTCTGAAAACATATTTATCCGAAATTTCTTCCGGAAACAAAGAGTTTGACGATGTTATAAAATACGCGGTTTTAGACGGAGGGAAAAGGATAAGACCTACTCTAGTTCTTGAATTTTGCCGTTTATACGGAGGAGAAGACGAAGCTGCAATCCCTCTTGCTTGTGCGGTTGAATTTATCCATTGTTATTCTTTGATTCATGATGATCTTCCTTGTATGGATAATGACGATTACCGCCGCGGTAAGCTTTCATGTCATAAAAAATACGGGGAAGCAAAAGCTCTCTTGGCAGGGGACGCTCTTTTAGCTTTAGCACTTGAAATTATAACAGAAAATAAATTTTTAGCTCCGGAATTAATCGTTGAGGCTGTTCGCTTTCTTTCAAAATGCGCGGGAGTATGCGGTATGGTAGGCGGACAAGTTTTCGACATGGAAAGCGGACTTGATTATGAAACAATGATTCTGATGAATAATTTGAAAACCGGAAAAATGTTCGCGGCATCCTGTGTATTGGGATGTATTGCGGCAGGAAAAACCGATTATCAGCCTGCTATCGATTATGCGGCGGGAATAGGTCTCGCTTTTCAAATTACAGACGATATTATGGACGACGGAACCGACGGCGAAAAAAGTACATTTCTCACTTTTATGGATAAAGAAGCGGCACAAAATCTTTCGCAGAAGCTGACCGATGAAGCATGTACAGCTATATCAAATGTAGAGGGAAACGATATCTTATGCGGTATCGCGCGTTATATGCAGATAAGAAAAAATTAAAATTACCGTTGGGATAAAATGAATGAATGAATTTGTTTTAATATTTAAAAATTATCCGGTTGTATCGGCGTTTATCGGCTGGATATCGGCTCAAATTATAAAAACGGTAATATGTATAATACGTACAAAAAAATTTAATTTTTATACTTTGATCGGTTCAGGCGGTATGCCGAGTTCTCACTCAGCGACTGTCTGCGCTCTCGCTACTTCCATCGGCAGGGCAAACGGATTTGATTCTATCGAATTTGCGCTTTCTTTTGTGCTGGCTTTTATTGTTATGTACGACGCAGCCGGAGTTCGCAGGTCTGCCGGAGAACAAGCTAAAATATTAAATAAAATTGTTGAGGATTTACAGGTAGGCAAAACAGAACAAATGCCGAAAAGATTAAAGGAACTCGTCGGACATACTCCTGTGCAGGTTTTTGCCGGTGCGGTGCTAGGGGTTATGATTGCGGTCATTTTCGGATTAATATACGGTGTATAAAATTTAACTTCCTGTCTTGTTTTTTAGTATAGTAACCCGGCTTTAAAATATTATATTAGAGATAAACAAATAAAACCTATCTATCGAAGTTTTTATTTGTATGTTTTTGATTTATTTTATCGTTGATCTACTGTAAATATAAAATAACTTTATGTTTATATAGTTTGATTATATTTACCTCTTTTACTTGAACAAGAAGTTATTTTTTTAATAGATTATTAAATAGAAGTATACATGGTTGTAATTTTTAAATAGATATGATATAATTTGTATATTAAAAGAGAATTTGTTTAGAATGATTTGATGTAATATGAGACTTGATTTACTGATAACCCGGGCGGGAGTTTCAATGAGCCGCAATAAAGCACAACAGCTTATTTTAAGCGGATGTATATTTGTAAACGGAAAATGTATAAAAAAACCGGCATACGAAATTAATGAAACCGATCATATAGAAATTAAAAAATCAATTGAGTATGAATATGTCGGAAGAGGCGGATTGAAGCTTGAGGGAGCTTTATATGAATTTAAAATATCTCCGGCAAAATTAACCGCGGTTGATATCGGTTCTTCAACCGGAGGATTTACCGAATGTTTGTTAAGATACGGCGCTGAAAAAGTATACGCTTTCGATTCGGGAAAAGAACAAATGCACGAATCATTAAAACATGATCCGAGAATTATATTGAGAGAAGGCTTTAACGCTAGATATTTGAAAATTGAAGATATCGGCGGAGAAAAAGCGGGTATTATTACAGTTGATGTATCATTTATTTCGCAAAGTCTGCTTTACGGAGCGATTTCAGAATTACTGGATGAAAATGCACCTCTTATAACACTCATAAAACCTCAGTTTGAAGTCGGTAAGGAATTTGTCGGCAAAAACGGGATAATACGTGACAAGAAGCTTCACTGTGATGCAATTATGACTTTGGTTCAAAAAGCGGCTTTATACGGTTTCGGATGTGTTTCTCTTATGAACTCTCCTATAAAAGGCGGAGACGGAAATACAGAATATCTTGCGTTGTTTTACAAAAACAAAAAATCAATTGATTTGTCATATATAAATCAGATAGTTAAATAAATTCATACAAATTATTCGATTTGTAGAGTCGGAAAGATTTTAAATGGATAAAATAGCGATTATAACCGCTCGCGGTAAAGACCTTGATTTTGCAGTTACATCTGCCGCGGAAAAATTTTTTTTGAATCACGGCTGCAGCGTTTCACGCGACAGCATAACTGGGTGTTCGCTGGCGGTTGTTGTCGGGGGAGACGGCTCGATACTTCGCGCTTCAAGAGAAACCGCACCTGCCGGAATCCCGATATTGGGTATAAATTTAGGCAGGGTCGGTTATATGTCTGAACTTGAAGCATCTGAACTGGATATGGCAGAAAATATTTTCACCGGAAAATATACGATAGAAGATCGGATGATGCTTTCGGTTTGTATTATCCGTTCAAACGGAAAAATCGAACACACGGTTTCAGCATTGAATGACGCGGTGGTTTCAAACGGTTCTGTCGCGAGAATGGTTGATATCGAACTTTATTGCAACGGCAGTCATGTAAATCATTATCGCGCGGACGGATTGATTATTTCAACTCCGACAGGCTCGACCGCTTATTCTTTAGCGGCGGGAGGACCGGTTATTGATCCTAAATTAGATTGTATATGTGTAACCCCGGTGAGTTCTCATTTAATGTATGCTAAACCTATTGTGTTCAGTTCTGATTCTATATTAAAAGTGATAGACAACAAACAGACACGCGGAGAGTTATATTTGACTGTCGACGGAAATGACAATTTCAAATTAAGCGAAGGTGATACTATTAAAATTGAAAAATCACCGATTACTACAAAATTACTAAGACTGAAAAACAACAGTTTTTGTGACATTTTAAATACGAAAATGTCAAATTGACAGCAAAATATAATGAAAAATTAAAGCTAACCGAAATGAGCGATCAAATGCCTAAACATAAAAAAAGTATCAGGTTTATTTGTTTTATAGTATATATTATTTAAAATGGGTTGCTATAGATAAAAGGCGGGGAGTTGTAAGTAAAATATGAAATATCGTCGTCATAACAGGATTATTGAAATTATAGGTTCTTATAATATTGAAACACAAGATGAGTTAATAGATAAATTAAGGGACAGCGGATTTGACGTAACACAAGCCACCGTATCGCGTGATATTAAAGAATTGGGTCTTGTAAAAGTTTCAACAAAAGAAAATAAATATAAATACGCCGTTCCTTCCGTTTCGGCGCAGGAAAATATGCGTATATCCGCAAAATATAGAAATATTATAAGAGAAACTATTATAAAAGTAGATTGCGCGCAGAATCTCGCCGTGCTTAAAACTTATTCCGGTATGGCTCAGGCTGCGGCTGCCGCGATTGACGGGATGGATTGGAGCGAAATTGTCGGAAGTATAGCGGGAGATGATACAATCCTTGTTATTCTGCGTTCAAATGAGAGAGCCCAGGAATTTTGCAGGAGATTTAAGGATACACTAAATTCCGATTGATATATCTTGATTTTTGGATTGCGGTAAGAAATTTTTAAAATAGATTTATGGAAGATTTATAAAAAAGCTCAATGCAAATAAGCAAAAAATAATATTTGACTATTGAGGTTTTGTTCATTTATGTGCGTGCGGGCTTTTTTAAAGTCCGGTTATTATACAAATAAACCGCTGTTAATAAATATATTCCGGTTATTTATTTATAATTGGCGGTAACAGAATTTTTAGTAAAAAGGCAGGCGATGTAATTGCTGATGTCGCTTCATATTGAAAATATCGCGGTTATAAAAAAACTTGATATTGATTTTAACAACGGTTTTACCGTATTGACCGGAGAAACCGGAGCCGGTAAATCTATTATAATCGACTCTATAAG
Source organism: Eubacteriales bacterium (assembly GCA_031549925.1). GTDB lineage: Bacteria > Bacillota > Clostridia > Oscillospirales > CAG-272 > JAVBPA01. The sequence goes on along the minus strand of JAVBPA010000008.1, from coordinate 23,659 downwards.
TCTGCTTTTGGGAGCAAAAACTTCAAGAACTCTTATCCGTTCAGGGGAAAGCAGCGCGGAAGTTTCCGCTATGTTTTGCGTAAACCGTTCAGATAATGCGGCGGCTTTGGATTTGCTCGGAATTTCGGGCGATGATGACGGGATTATTTATGTAAAACGTACTATATCTGAAGATGGAAAATCACAGACTAAAGTGAACGGAAAAACGATTCCGGTTTCACTTCAGCGGGAAGCTTTCGGATTACTTTTAAATATCCACGGACAGCACGAAAACCAAAGACTTTTGGATTTTACGCAGCATCTTGGGTATTTGGATAAATTCGCATCAGATGAAGAAAAAATAAAAGAATTTCAAGCTTCATACGAAACTGCCAATTCTATAAAACGCGAAATTGAAAAATTAAATATCAGCGATAAAGATAAAGAACGTGAAATACAAATGCTGAAATATCAGCTTGAAGATATAAACGCGGCAAAGCTCAGAATCGGTGAAGAAGAAGAACTTCAAATAAAGCGTTCAAGGATACAAAACATAGAAAAAATCGAAAAGCAAGCCAATATCGTCTACCATTCATTATACAGAGCGGAAAAAGGTTCATCCGCTTCGGATTTAATTCAAGTTTCAATCGCCGCTTTATCCCAGCTCGCCGATGTTCTCGAAGATTCTGAAATAATAGCGGAAAAACTTGAAAACTACCGGTATGAAATTGAAGAAATTGCGGAGCGGGCTTACGCTTTAATCGAAGACGAAACCGGAGATCCTTCGGCTGCGCTTGATAAAATAGAAAACCGTCTTGATATAATATTCAAGCTAAAAAAGAAATACGGAGATTCAATTGCGGAAATATTAAGTTTCGGTGAAAAAGCAGAACAAAGACTCAGCAACATAGAGCTTTCGGAACTGCGTATTAAAGAATTATCCGTTTCGTATGCGGAAGCGGAAGAAGTATTGAAAAAACACGCGGACGAGCTTCATAATATACGTTTGGAAGCGGCAGAAAAGCTTTCCGACGAAGTAACGGAACAGCTTGCATTTTTGGATATGCAGAAAGTAAAGTTCAAAGTCGAAGTAAAAAAAACAAATCATATTTCGCCGTCAGGCGGAGATGAAATTAATTTTATGATATCTACAAATCCGGGCGAACCATTAATGCCTCTTGAAAAAATCGCTTCCGGCGGGGAACTTTCCCGTGTTATGTTAGCTTTAAAAAGTGTGCTTTCAAGCTGCGAAGGAACAGAAACGCTGATATTTGACGAAGTTGATACGGGGATTTCGGGACGTACCTCACATAAAATCGGATTAAAATTGAAACAGACTTCGAATGACGCTCAGGTTTTGTGCGTAACGCATTCTCCTCAGATAGCCGCTCTAGCCGATACGCATTTATTTATTTCCAAAACAGAAAACGGCGGCAGAACAGAAACGGCTTTGAAAGAATTGGATTATAACGGACGTATTGATGAACTTGCGCGTATTATGGGAAGTGACAAAATAACAGATACTTTAAAAAAGACTGCTGAAGAAATGATTAACTTCGACACTTTGTTAAAATAAATTTTATATAATATATATTGCGACAAAAAATATTTAAGCGGTATAAAATAATAATACATAAAATCAATATATAAACAGGAGAAAACCGATGAGTTTATTCTCAGAATTCCGGGACCGCGAATTGCTCGCGCAAATGACGAACGAGGCGGAAATAGAACGCATATTAAATAATGAAAAAATAACATTTTATATAGGTTTTGATCCCACGGCAGACAGCTTGCACATAGGTCATTTTATCCAAATGAAAATCATGGCGCATATGCAGCGCGCCGGTCACCGTCCGATTGCGATATTCGGAGGCGGAACCGCATTGATTGGGGATCCTTCCGGAAAAAGCGATATGCGTAAAATGCTTACAAAAGAAACTATCGCACATAATATCGAATGTTTTAAAGAGCAAATGTCAAAATTTATTGATATTTCCGAAGGAAAAGCACTTTTTATCAATAATGCGGATTGGCTATATAATTTGAATTATATAGATTTTTTGCGTGATATCGGTCCTCATTTTTCAGTAAACCGTATGCTTTCCGCAGAATGTTATAAATCACGTATGGAAAACGGTCTCACATTCTTGGAATTCAATTATATGATAATGCAGAGCTACGACTTTTATCGTTTGTTTTTGGACTGCGGTTGCCGTTTGCAATTCGGCGGTGATGACCAGTGGTCGAATATTATAGGCGGAGTTGAATTGATCCGCAGAAAAACCGGAAAAGAAGCATATGGAATGACTTTCCGTTTACTCACTAACAGCGAAGGTAAAAAAATGGGTAAAACGGAAAAAGGAGCTGTTTGGCTCGACGGCAAAAAAACACCGCCGTATGAATTTTATCAGTACTGGCGTAATGTCGATGATAATGATGTCATACGCTGTATGAAAATGCTTACTTTTATGCCTCTTGACGAAATAGCCGGTTATGCCCAGCTCACAGGGAGCGGTCTTAATGAAGCGAAAGAAAGATTGGCTTATGAAGTTACCCTTCTTATACACGGCAAAGAAGAAGCGGACCGCGCGCAGACTTCCGCAAAACAACTGTTTGCCGGCGGAGGCGTTTCGGAAGACATGCCTACAACCGAACTTTCGCAGTCTGATTTTACGGACGGCAAAATATCTGTTGTAGAAATGCTTGTTTTGAGTAAAATCGCACCTTCAAAGGGTGAGGCGAAACGTCTCATAACTCAAGGGGGTATAACTGCCGGAGATGAAGTTATAACAGCTTTTGATTACAGTTTTGCCAGCAAAGATATAGAAAACGGAATTGTTATAAAGAAAGGCAAAAAAATATATCACAGATTTATTGTTTCGGATTGAAATTTATTATTTCAAAGCAAAACAACAGAAGAATATATTAAATTATTTTATAATATATTATAATAAGCGGCTTTAAAATAAAAATATCGGGAAACCATAGTATAATTTTGTTTTTCTCAAGTATTTGAATTTTATTTTGTTCGGAAAAAGTTATGGTACCGGGTCGGATTATTATATAAAAATAAAATAATAAACTGCAAGAGGATATTTGTTTGAATTGCGATATAAATTTTACCGGCGATAAATTAAAAAAATATTTATCGGATCGAAATTATTCATATTCGGAAAACGAGTCTTTATCAAATTATTGTACTTTTAAAATAGGCGGAGCTGCCGATTATATAATAACTCCTCATAATACCGAAAGTCTCATAGAATTGATTGAATTTTTAAGGTTTGAAACCGATATAAAATTTTTAATACTAGGCAATGGCTCTAATGTACTTTTTTCAGACAAAGGATACAGAGGAGCGGTTATACTAACGGAAAAATTGTCAGAGACGGAAACAGACGATGATAAAGGCGTACTAAAACTAAACAGCGGATTTTCCTTAACAGCCGCGGCATTCTATGCTTACCGTGCCGGTTTGACGGGTCTTGAGTTTGCTTACGGTATTCCCGGAAGTATCGGGGGCGGCGTTTATATGAACGCCGGAGCTTTCGGAGGACAGATATCCGATGTTTGTTCTTTTGTTACTTATTATGATATCAAGGATTCATCCGTAAAAACAATTAATGGAATAAATGCGGATTTTTCGTACAGATACAGTATGTTCAGCGGAACGGAAAACGTAATATTATCGGCTGTGTTTAATTTAAAAAAAGGCGATATATACGACATAAAAGAACTCATGGACGCCAATATGAAACACCGGATAGAAAAGCAGCCGCTCGACTTTCCTAATGCGGGCAGTGTTTTTAAACGATGCGAAGGGTTCTACACTTCAAAACTTATTGAAGAATCCGGCTTGAAAGGATTTTCTGTGGGGGGAGCCGAGGTTTCGCAAAAACATTCCGGATTTATTATTAATAAAGGCAACGCAACATCGGAAGATGTAAAAAAACTGATATATATAATAAAAGATACGGTTCTAAAAAAATTTAATGCCGTTATCGAATGTGAAATTAGAATTATAGATTAAAATGAAAACATCATCGTTTTCCCGCGAAACAAAGGAAGCCCTTTGTTTATGTGCCGTAAAATCGAAATGTTGCCGCAGGGCGTTGCTTTGCGGCATTTTGATGTTTCGTCCTCCGGCTGAAAACGAAATAATAACTTTGCTGTATGAAAAACTGGCGCTTGAATTTTTATCCGGCGGAGGAGTGGAGAATGAAGATATATTTGTCTGCGATTCGTGCCGGAGATGTTATTTGCGTGGTGTGTTTTTAAATTGTGGCTTTATATCGAATCCCGAAAAATCCAGTCATCTTGAATTGTACATGCCCGATTTGGAAAGTGCTTTTGATATCGGAAATATGCTTTTGGATTTTGGAATTGAAACAAAACAAGCTTTTAGAAATAATTCTATTTATCTTTACTTAAAAAACAATGAACATATAGCGGATTTTTTGAATTTAATCGGCGCTCAAAACGCTTCTTTTATGCTGACAGATCAGCAGATATTAAGGACTTACCGCAATAATGCCAACAGACGGGCAAATTTTGATACCGCTAATATAAAAAGATCTGTTGACGCCGCAAGCAAATATATAAAAGCTATACAATATTTTATCGGTAACGGCGAAATAAAAAAATTTCCTCTGGAGTTATATGAAACTGCTATGCTTCGTATTGAAAATGAAGAGGTAACTTTAACCGAATTAGCCGAAATGCACGATCCTCCGATAACGAAATCGGGTATAAATCACAGGCTTAATAAAATATTGGAATTATATAATAAAATACAGTTGAATGAAAATAAATAAAAGATTATAAATCACATCGGAGGATTATATGTCCGATTTTGTTCATCTTCATCTTCATAGTGAATACAGCCTGCTTGACGGGGCTTGCCGTATATCGGATATAGCTGAAAAAGCTGCCGAATACGGGCAGAAAGCCGTTGCTATAACGGATCACGGAGTAATGTTCGGGGTTGTGGAATTTTATATGGCTTGCCGGGAGGCTTCGGTTAAACCAATTATAGGATGCGAAGTATATATGGCGGCAAGAACAAGAACGGAAAAAACAAACGAATTTGATTCCGAAAATTATCATCTTGTTTTGCTCGTTAAAAACGAAGAAGGATATAAAAATTTATTAAAATTGGTTTCGGCGGGTTTTACCGAGGGATTTTATTCAAAACCGCGTATTGATATTGAATTGCTTCGGGAACACAGCGGAGGGCTTATTGCATTATCGGCATGTTTGGGCGGAAGAATACCCCAATATATTTTATCAGGGGACATAAAAAGAGCGGAGGAATATGCGCTTAAAATAAATGAAATATTCGGCAGTGATAATTTTTATCTGGAGCTTCAAAATCATGGAATCGACGGACAAGCAGAGGTAAATACTGCGCTTGCCGGAATTTCCGCAAGAACAGGAATACCGCTTGTTTGTACAAACGACGTTCATTATATAAAAAAGGAAGACGCTCTGTCTCAAGCGGCTCTTATGTGCATACAAACCAATAGTATGATGTCGGACGGACGCCCGCTTGGTTTTGAAACAGATGAATTTTATTTTAAAAGCGGAGATGAAATGGCGCAGCTTTTCGGCAATTATACAAAAGCACTCGAAAATACTTGTAAAATTGCCGATATGTGCAATTATGATTTCGTTTTTGATAAACTTTATTTACCGAGATATACACCTGAAAACGGTATATCAGCCGAGAAATATTTAAAAGATCTAGCTGCGTCCGGTCTTGAAAAAAAGGTTGCGGACGGTATTATTAAATATACGGACGAACATGGCGCGGATGAATACAAAAGCAGAATGATTTACGAATTATTTATTATAAACCGGATGGGTTATAACGAATATTTTTTGATTACATGGGATTTTGTAAAATTCGCGCGTTCGAGTGATATTCCGGTAGGTCCCGGAAGAGGAAGCGGAGCGGGATGTTTAATTTCATTTCTCATTGGTATAACAGAAATAGATCCGATAAAATACAGCCTTTTATTTGAGCGGTTTTTAAATCCCGAAAGAATCAGTATGCCGGATTTTGATATTGATTTTTGTTATGAACGAAGAGACGAAGTTATAAAATATGTTTCAGAGCGTTACGGCAGCGACCATGTAGCGCAGATAATAACCTTCGGAACCATGGCAGCCCGGGCTGTCGTCAGGGATGTTGGGCGTGTTTTAGGTATGTCATACGCTGATGTTGACGCGGTGGCAAAAGCTATACCGCAAAAACTGGGAATAACTCTGGATGAAGCGCTGGAAATTGAGCCGCTTAAAACAATGTATAATGAAAGCGCGCAAATAAAGAAAATGATAGACATATCACATTCCCTCGAAGGAATGCCCAGACATGCGTCAACTCATGCCGCGGGAGTTGTTATAACCGATAAACCGGTGAATGAATATGTCCCTCTGGCTGTTAGCTCAGGTACGACGGTTATACAATTTAATATGGATATCGTTGCGAATCTGGGGCTTTTAAAATTCGATTTTTTAGCGCTTAGGTATTTAACTATAATATATGATACCGAAAAAATGATTTTAGAAGATGATAAGAATTTCTCCGTGGCAGCTTTGCCTGAAAATGATGAACAAACTTATGATATGATATCGCAGGGTAAAACATCCGGAGTTTTTCAGCTCGAATCAGCGGGAATGAAACAGCTTCTTGTCAATATGCAGCCGAGAGATATAAAAGATATAATGATTGCGCTTGCGTTATACCGTCCCGGACCTATGGACGCAATGCCGCGTTTTTTAGAAAACAGAAAAGATAAAAATAAAATAAAATACAAAATAGACAAGCTTGCCGATATATTGGATGAAACCTGCGGATGTATCATATATCAGGAACAAGTTATGCGCATTTTCCGCGTTATAGCGAATTATTCATACGGAAAAGCCGATACGATAAGACGCGCGATGTCTAAAAAGAAAACCGAAGAACTAAAAGCAGAACGCGAAGGATTTATAAAAGGTGCAAAAGCAAATTTTATAGACATAATAACCGCAAATGAACTTTTTGATGAAATGCAGGATTTTGCAAAATACGCTTTTAATAAAAGCCACGCGACGGCTTATTCTGTAATATCATACCGAAGCGCTTACCTGCGGAGTCATTATCCGAGGCAATATTTTGCGGCTTTGCTGACTTCTGTTCTCGGACATATGTCAAAAACCACGGAATATATAGTTGAAAGCGGCAGACTTGGTATTCATGTATTACCTCCGTGCGTTAACATGAGCGGGGTTAAATTTACGGTAGAAGATAATAATATCAGGTTTGGATTGCTGGGACTTAAAAATTTGGGTGTAAATTTTGTTCATGCGGTTATAATAGAAAGAGCGAAGAGGAAATTCGCTTCTTTTACGGATTTTATTAACCGAATGGCAAATACCGATATAAATAAACGTCAGGTTGAAGCTTTAATAAAAACAGGAGCCTGCGATTGTTTTAATATATACAGATCAAAGCTTTTGGCTTCATATGAGCAGCTAATTGATTCATGTCAAAAAAACAAGAACAAACAAATTGAAAATCAAATCAGCTTTTTTGACGGAGGAGCAGCAGAAAACGAAACTTTTAATTATCCGGATGTTGAAGAATTAACACTGAGAGAACGCATAGCGATGGAAAAAGAGGGAGCCGGAATATCCTTTTCGGGTCATTTGCTTGATTTTTATTCAAATCACGCATCTGAATTTTCCGTTGTTGAAATAAACGATATTATACTTTCTTTTGAAGATAACCTGCAGCATTACCGCGAAAGACAAATTGTCACTATTGCCGGAGTAATATCAAAAAGAAGCGTAAAACAAATAAAAACCGGCGAGTCAATGGCTTTTATCACAATAGAAGACCGTTATTCCGAAGCTGAAGTTGTCATATTTCCGAAAGTTTATACCGAATGTTCAGCTTTGCTTAATTACGATAACGCACTGGCTGTAACAGGCGAAATATCAATAAAAGAAGACGAAGCTCCGAAGATACTCGCACAATCGGTAATTCTTCTCATCGGGAACGATAAATTTGTGAAAACAAAAAAAGAAACACCGCAGCATAAAACCGAATCATATGCGGCGGTATCAAATACAGAACCGGTCATCGTAGAAGTAAAAAATAAACCGGAAGATGTAAAAACAAAAAAGCTATATATAAGACTTGAAAATAAAACAGATAAAAAATCAACTTTGGCTATTAATTTAATAGATATATACGACGGTTCCGTGCAGGTATTTTTATACTATAAATCCGAAGGGAAATATGTTCAATATATTCACGGAGCTGATATTGAAACATTGCTTTTGTCAGAACTTGAAAAGTTATTGGGAAATGAAAATGTAGTTTTAAAATAATAAATTCAACTGCTTATATCGCATATTACAGATAAGAGTTCTTCGTTTGAATATATTTCAATTCCGTTTCTTAAAAATTCCTGATCCGATTCCGGAAGAATCTTATAGTCAGCGTCGAGTTTTCCTACTATAAATCTGCGCGAACTGTCATAAACATAAATATCGTCATCGGTAATTTTTATTAAATACTTTATATTGGCAGTGTTTATATATGCAATATTAGGGTATATAATTTTGTTTTGGGCAGTAATTTTTTCTCCCGAAGCAGAAGGCGAAATAGAAGAAGTATAGACTATCTTTTTTTCGTTTGTGTTTTTAGTATAGGAATTAAAAATCATTATAACAGAGACAACTGTTAACGTGATAAAATACACTGATATAAATATTATAATATTTATTTTTGTTTTATTCTTTCTTTCCATTTTTTTATCCCGACTGTTTTAATTTTATATATCTGAAATTTAAAATAATACATTAAATATATTTACTTATTTTATAAATATAATATTGTTATTATTAGCCGCAGATTCACAAAATATTCAAATCCATGTATTATAATCGCTATGAGGTGAAACTTTAAATGAACAAAAAGGCGCAAAGAAAAAAATCTTCCTCAAATGTTAACTGGGGGGGAGAAGTGGCTCATTCTGCGGGGATAGTCGGTAAAATCTTTTGGAAGGTTTTCACATATATTATTAATATATTGCTAACCGTTTTACTTATCGGTCTTATTACCGGAGTGGTAGTCGGAGGCACTTTCGCTTATTATATTAAAAATTATATTGACGCGGACATCTCAAAATTCGATATGATATCAACCGAATCAACTAAAACCACAAAGATATATTATATGCAATGGACGGACAGAGATAAAAATATCGGAGTTCCGGTCGAAATATCCGACCAGCGTATTTACGGAGTTTTAAATCAAATTTGGGTACCGTACAGTGACATGCCTCCTTATTTATGGGAAGCTTTTATATCTATTGAAGATAAACGTTTTATAGATCATAACGGAGTGGACTTTATAACGACCGCAAAAGCCGTAATGAATTATATATTTAAAGGAGCCAACTTTGCGGGAGGTTCAACAATTACTCAGCAGCTTATAAAAACAGTAACAGGAAATGATGAAGTAACGCCTCAGCGTAAAATACAAGAAATAATGAGCGCTTTAAAATTAGAAAAAGAATTTGAAAAGTCTCAAATCCTCGAAATGTATTTAAACAATATTTATTTATCTCAGGGATGCACCGGAGTGGGTGTTGCCGCTTATACTTATTTCGGTAAAGAAGTAAAAGATTTGACTCTTATTGAATGTGCGGCGATTGCTTCAATAACACAAAAGCCCACAAAATGGGATCCTATTCAAAATCCGGAGCAAAATAAACTCCGCCGGGATCTTATATTAAAAGAAATGCTTGATCAGGGATATCTGACGCAAAGCGAATTTGATTCGGCTTATGATAAAGAACTGGTTATAAACTATAAAGGACGCAATACTCAGCAATTCGAAAATGATGATACTTCTGAAGCTTCTGAAGCTTATAATTCATGGTATACGGAAGCGGCGATAGACGAAGCGATACGGCTTTTAATGGAAAAATTCGGATACACAGAAGTCGTGGCTTCAAACTTAATAAACACCGGAGGATTACAAATAATTACCGCAATGGATCCCGATGTACAGAATATTATTGATGATTTTTATGAAGATCCGGCAAACTTTCCTACTGTCGGAAAATCTCCGATACAATTGCAACCGGAATCATCGTTCGTTGTAATTGATCCTAAAACAGGGGATGTACTTGGAATTCGCGGAGCAAGAGGGAAAAAAATTGGTAATCGTTTATTAAATTACGCTACAATGACAACACGTTCTCCCGGTTCATCTATAAAACCTCTTAGCGTTTACGCTCCTGCTCTTGAAGCCGGTATTATCACATACGGAAGTGTTATCGACGATACTCCTGTTAATTTCGGAGAACCGATTTATTCCGGAGGTACTTTAACCGGATATACCGACCCCGACGGTTATCCGGATAACTATTCAAAAACACACCGCGGACTTACTACAATTGAATACGCGGTAATGCATTCTTTGAATACTATATCTGTTAAAGTTTTGCAAGAACTCACGATTGCCAAATCTTTTGATTTTCTAAAAAACAAATTGCAAATGCACAGTTTATTAGAATCAAAAGAACAAGCGGGCGGGAAAATCATTACGGATAAAAATATAAGCGCACTTGCTCTCGGTGGAATGAATTACGGTGTTACTGTGCTTGAAATAACTGCGGCTTATTCAATTTTTGCAAACAATGGCGTTTACAATAAACCGAGAATTGTGTTAAAGATACTTGACAGCAAAAATAATGTAATTATAAACAATGAAGCTCAATCGACGGTCGTTATAAGCGAACAGAATGCTTCCATAATGACAAAGCTTTTGCAAAATGTTGTTTCAAATGGTACGGCAAATGCTATAACTGTTGATAATATCGTTGATGTAGCAGGTAAAACCGGTACGACAACGGCAGACAATGACCGTTGGTTTATCGGATATACACCTTATTATATAGGAGGTGTATGGTTTGGTTATTCGAATCCCAGCAGCCTTAGCAGTTTTTCAGCTTCGTCAAGTCCGTCTGTTGTTATATGGGATAAAATAATGACAATATTAAACGAAAAGAAAATAAAAGAAGCGACGGAATCAAACTACGGTAAAAAATCTTTCGTGCTTGCGGAGGGTGTAATTACAGCGACATATTGCAAAGATTCCGGTAAACTTGTAACCGAAGCATGCAGAGCTGATATCCGGGGAAACCGGACGGAAACCGGATACTTTACAGTAAGCACAATGCCGAAAGAAAATTGCGATTGCCATGTTATGGTTGCATATGATAAGGTTACAAAAAGCGTGGCTTGCCCCGATTGTCCTAGCGCTAATATAATTAGGTACGGTATGCTAAATATCACAGACAGGCATTTTCCATATCAGCTGGTTATAGGGGATGCACAATACGTTTGGCGTGAAATGCCTACCGGATTAAAACCTTCGCTGGATCCGAATATTCCGTTCTTTTCTTCAATGCTTTCAAATAAAGACTATGCTGGAATCAGCGGATATACCAAACAATTCAATTGTTATTGTGCCGAACATTATAAGGACCCCGATTCTGTTGACACAAGTGATCTTGATTCCGGAGATAACGAAGAAACGGACAAGGAGCAAGATATTCCAGCAGCATAAATTACAAACGAAATATTATAGATATCACATAAAACAATCCGCATAATCACAAATTTTCTCTCATATATTATGAACGAGGTGATTGCGGATGGGTATTAGAATAAATATACAAGGTCGAATAAAAAACGAAATAAGAAGAATTAATAAAAAACCTCTTATTGCAGGAGCTATATCAGCGGTTCTGTTCGGTTTTTTAAGCGTTTTTTTGACATATATGCTGGGGGGCAGCACTTTGATATATCATCAATTAAAACTGCCTTCATGGGCGCCCCCTAAGTTTATATTTTCCGTTGTATGGACGGTTATCTACGCTCTCATAGGAGCGGCAACCGGCGCTGTAGCTGCTTCCCGCTGTTCAAATGAAGTTGATAAATATAAGGGACTCCTTTTGTTCGTTTTAATGATGTCTTTCAACTTTATCTGGTTCCCTTTGTTTTTCGCGGCATATGCTTTTGTTTTGGCATTGTTTGATCTTGTCGCGATGGGAGCTCTTACTTTATATGCGATATATTATTACAGAAAAATTTATGTTTTTTCAGCCTTTGCTATGGGAATATATTTTGTATGGCAGTGTTATTCGTTTTTGCTAAACCTTTATATAGTGATATTAAATTAATCTATTAATATGGGTAAACCCTTTTGTTTCCATTTTTGATTCATAAATAAAAGGATTTATTTTCCGCATTAATAGATGATTAATAAATTATTAATTAATAATGCTTGAAAAAAGCATGGAAATTTATATATACTTTTTTTATAAAATTTAGGAGGTATAACCTTGAACGTTAAAAAAGCGATATTATTGTTGTTGGTAGTAATTTTTGTTGCAGGGATGATTCCGTCATGTGTGACCGATGCTGATGAAATAGCGGTTACTTTATCTATACGCGCGGGAGACGAAAAAATATTTAATACAAAAATTAATATAGTTCCCACAAATGACGACGGAACATGTTCGGTTATTGACGTGGTTAATAATGCGATTGCTTTATATGAAGTCGATATAAAGCTTGACACTAGCGGTAATTCAATTACAAAAATCAAAAATTATGATTCTACATCAATTGACGGTATTGAATACTATTGGATGTATAAAATTAATGATGTCGAACCAACAACCGGAAAAGCAAATACAAATTATGTAAAAGACGGAGATACAATAGAATATTTATTCTATTTCAGCGAACCGGGCGCAACACCTCAGGCACAGGCGAAAACAGGTCTTTATAAATCAGAATGGGAATTATTCGGAGAAGGTGAAGAAACAACCACTCAAGAAACGGAATCTTCGGAAAGCACAGCCGAATAATATCTGAATACATATATATAAAACAGGTTTTATTTTTATAATAATCACCTGTTTTTTTATTTTAAAGGTATATTTGTCCGTATAAAATCATATTAATTAATAAAAGAAAAAGCTTAAAAAATTTTTAAAACAAGAAGCTATTTTAAATAAATCGAAAAGAAATATTTATTATAAAATAACAGACTGATCATAAATAAAATTATGATATTATAACAAAATCATTTATATTTTTATATGATTATTATTAATTTTTAATAAACATATTATTTAAAATAGGTTTAATGTAATAATAAATATAGCTTTTAAATAAATAATTTTTATTGTAAATATAATTTAATACCGGAGGATTTTACCAGAATGAATAAAAAAACGATTTTATTGCGGTTTGTTTTGATAGTTTATTTTATAGTATTATTTATTTTCAATGCGTTTTATATATCTGCCTCGGAAAATAAAGATTACCGCAGCGCTGTTTTAATGGAAGCAAACACGGGTAAAATATTAATGGAAAAAAACGCGGATGAAGCTCTTCCTCCAGCCTCTGTGACAAAAATAATGACTATGCTTTTAGCTATGGAAGCAATAGACAGCGGTAATATAAATTTATCAGATACTGTACAAATAAGCGAATATGCCGCTTCTATGGGAGGTTCGCAGGTGTTTTTAGCTCCGGGTGAAATAATGACCGTGGAAGATCTCTTAAAATCCGTAACGGTTTCTTCGGCAAATGATGCTTCTGTCGCATTGGCTGAATTTATTTCGGGCAGTGAAGAAGCGTTTGTTGAAAAAATGAATGAACGCGCCGCGGAACTTAATATGATTAATACGCATTTTGAAAATACAAACGGGCTTGACGACACAACAACGTCTCATCTTACATCGGCGAGAGATATCGCCCTAATGTCAGCAGAATTGCTGCGTCATCCAAAAATACTCGAATACAGTTCAATATGGCAGGATTCAATACGTAACGGTGAATTTGTTTTAACTAACACAAACAGGCTGATTAGGTTTTACAACGGAGCTAACGGCTTAAAAACAGGTTCAACATCAAAAGCTTTATTTTGTATGTCAGCAACCGCAAAACGTGATAATTTGCAATTAATTTCTGTTATAATGGGAGCACCTACACGCGATGCAAGAAATGAAGCGGCAAAATCATTGCTTGATTGGGGATTTGCTAATTATTCATATTTTATAAAAGAAGGCTGCACGGCGGGGAATATTGCGGTACTCGGGGGATGTGAAGATTTTTGCCCGGTAAAATATGATTCTTTTGAAACTGTATTAAACAAAGGAGAAGCTTCGAAGATAACATATAATATTATTTTGCCGGAAACTGTTTCCGCTCCGATAAAAGAAGGTGATGTCGTAGGTATTATTGAATATAAATTAGGTGATAAAATTATTGGTGAGAATAATATTTACGCGGAAAAGAGTATCGAAAAAATTGGATTTTTTGATTTGTTTTCCAAGTTATTAACTAAATTTTTAATGGTATAAAAAATATAAATAATTTTATATAATTATAAATAGTTTAATTTGGATTTTTAAATATAAATTCATAAAATCATCTTGTAAAAAATCGGTTTTTGGAGTAATATAATATATAATAAGTGCGGCGGAAAAAATAATAATGTTTCTGCCAAACAATATATTATAAAACCGGAGTTTAAAATGTCACTGAAATTCAATATTGGTTTTGCTAAAAAATTTGTATCAGAAAATGATATAATGAAATATAAAGAAAAAACGGAAGCTGTTTTTAATAAAATTAATAAAGACGCAAATAATCCCAAGGCTATGCTCGGATGGAAAGACCTCCCTAAAAATTATGATAAGGAAGAATTTGCTAAAATTAAAGAAACTGCAGCAAGAATCAGAAAAGAATGCGATGTATTTTTAGTTATCGGAATCGGCGGATCATATCTCGGAGCTCGGGCGGCGATTGATTTTGTACGATCCAATAATTATAATTTGATAAAAAATAAAAATGAACCGGAAATATATTTCACAGGCAATACAATAAGTGAAGCCGCGATTTCCGAATTATATGAAATTTGTAAAAATAAAAGGGTTTATATAAATGTAATTTCAAAATCGGGAACTACTACGGAACCGGCAATAGCGTTTAGAATTTTTAAAAAATTAGTCGAAGAGCAAGCGAAAAATGATAAAGGTCCGGAAGTAAATAAAAGAATATTTGCAACAACTGACAGTTTACATGGAAAATTGCGTGAATATGCGGATAAAGAAAAATATGAAACCTTTGCAATTCCGGAAAACATCGGCGGAAGATATTCAGTTTTGACAGCGGTAGGATTGCTTCCGATAGCGGTAGCGGGTATTGATATAGATAACATTATGGCGGGAGCCGAAGACGCAATGAACGAACTTTCTGTTTTTGATATGAAACAGAACAGCGCGTGCAGATATGCGGCAGTCCGTAATATGATGTATGAGCTTGATAATAAGGTTATCGAAATTTTAACGGTATACGAGCCTTCCCTTACAATGATCGCGGAATGGTGGAAACAATTGTTCGGTGAGAGCGAAGGGAAAGACAAGAAGGGAATATTCCCTGTTTCTGTTGTAAATACTACCGATCTACATTCGCTTGGTCAGATTGTCCAAGACGGAAAAAGGAATATTTTCGAAACAACATTGCGTGTTATACAATCTAAGGTTGATCATTTGACAATAGAACCAATAGAAGGAGATCCGGACGGACTTAATTATCTCAAAGGGAAAACTATCCATGAAATAAATGACGTTGCTTTCAAAGCAACCGCGCAGGCACATTCTGATATCGGAAATGTTCCGTGTTATGTTCTTGATTTGAAAAAACGCAGTGCGTATGAATTTGGATATATGGTATACTTTTTTGAATTGTCATGTGCTATATCCGGTTATATCTTAGGTGTAAATCCTTTTGATCAGCCCGGTGTGGAAGAATACAAAAAAAATATGTTTCAAATGCTCGGAAAACCAGAATAAACAAAAATAAAGAATAATAAAATTACAAAAGGAGGATTTTGCAATGGTTCAATTAATTCTCGGAGTAAAGGGAACCGGTAAAACTAAACTGCTTATCGACATGGTGAACGGCGCACTTGATAAAACTGACGGAGCGGTAGTATGCGTAGAGAAAGGCAAAAAACTTATTCGTGAAATAAAATATCAAGTGCGGCTTATCGACACAAACGATTATATGGTATTTGAAGCGCGTTCTTTATTCGGATTTATTTCGGGTATTTATGCAAGCAATCATGATGTAACACATATTTTTATTGATTCAGCTTTGAAAATATGCGATTATAATGTGAAAGAATTTGCTGATCTTGTATTGAATCTCGATAAATTTGCCGAAAGCCAAAACATTCAAATAACAATCACATCTTCGATCTCCGATGAAGAAATTCCCGTATCCTTGCGTCCTTATATGATGGAATATTAAAAACTATAAAGTAAAAATTTTATATAACTCCGCAGGTTTATTTTTATATTCATTGCGGAGTTTTAATTTTTATTGAAAAACTTAGTTTATAAATATTTTTGTGTTAAACAAATATTATAATAAATTTAAGAAAATTAAAAAAGCCTGATTATATTTTAAAATGGGTTTTATATGCTTTGTGACAGACTGATTTTAAATTGGGTTATTATAATTTATATTTTTAATATAAAGCTTTTTATAAAAAGCATATTTTTTGTTTTTTCAAATTTTAACCGCTGTAATATTTATAAAATATATCCATATATATAATAAATTTTATTTAATGGAAAATGTATTTTCGAATTTTTTTACTATACGATAATTATTTTCAAAATATTTGTTGAAAAAATATAAAATATCTGTTATTATGAAAATAAGTATTATATATGAATCATAAGAATATATTATAAATATAGGAGAATTTCAAGTGGAGCCCAAAGTTATGACACCGCTTTATAATAGAATAATAACTATTAGTTTATCAGCTGTTTTAATGTTAGCCTTTATTTCCGGAATATACATATTAATAAAAAGAAACGATGAAAGTTTATACATAACAAAGGATAAACCGAATATTATGGCACAACCAGTAAAAATTGATGATCCCACGACTAATATTTTGGATCCGAACAGCGAAATAAGAGGAATATGGATAGCAACGGTAAATAATATAGATTTCCCTTCAAAAACCGGTCTCGGTGCTGATGAATTGCGAGCTGAAATTGACGATATAATTAACAATGTTAAAGAATATAATTTAAATGCGATATATTTTCAAGTAAGGCCGACTGCCGACGCACTTTATGATTCTTCGATTTTTCCTCTTTCAACGTACTTTGTAAAAACACAAAATTCCTCATTCCCCGGCGGATTTGATCCGCTTGAATATATAACGCAAAAAGCTCATGAAAACAATATTTTGCTTTATGCTTGGGTAAATCCGCTGCGTGTTACATATGGTACGGCAGATAATCCCTCGCATGATACAAAAGCATTGGGGTCATCAAATCCGGCTAGAAAACATCCTGAATGGACTGTTCCTTATGCTGACGGAAAACTCTATTTTAACGCGGGAATACCTGCTGTGCGTAGTTTGATAGCTGACGGAGTTGCGGAAATAGTTTCCCGTTATCCGGTGGACGGAGTTATATTTGACGATTATTTTTATCCTTATCAAGTTAAAAACGCGGTTTTTGACGATGCGTCTTCTTATAAAACATACGGTAAAAATTTTTCGGATATAAATGACTGGCGGCGTGATAATGTAAATAAAATGGTGGAGCTTTGTTATAAATCCATAAAAAATATACGAACTGATTGTAAGTTCGGTATTGCACCGTTTGGTATCTGGCAGAATGACGACGGTAAAAACGGCGGAAGCGAAACAAAAGGTTTAAATTCATATACTTCGATATATTGCGACGCACTTTCGTGGATAAAAGGCGGATATATTGATTTTATAGCTCCTCAAATATATTGGCAGTTTTCAACGGCTGTTGCGAAATTCGATGTGTTAACCCGTTGGTGGAACGCACAATGCGACGGAACAAATGTAGATTTATTAATATCACATGCCGCTTACCGTTCAGCGGAATGGAATTCTTCAAATGAAATATTGCTGCAAATTGAATACGCGAGAAGCGAGGCTTCATACCGCGGAAGCATACATTACGGTTATTCCGCAATAAAAGCAAACGATATGAATTTGCAAGAACAGCTCAAAACAGCATACGAAAACCATATTATTTACACAGATCCGGTTTCAGACGGAACAACAGTTTCTGTTACATATCCGCCCAACGGCTCATCGCAAAATCTTGACTCCACATTTATTTTGGGTAAAGCTGATCCGGCATATTCCGTATACATGGACGGAAAACCACTTTCAAAAACTAAACAAGGTTATTTTTCCGCCTATGTTACATTAAAAACCGGATTAAACTCATTTACCTTTACGCAGAACGGCGTTGATACAATATATAAAATTAATAATAAAATCCCCTCAAATCAACAAACTACTTGGGCTACATACGATAAATTTATGATGACTTCCCCTGTTCCGGCAAATGATTACATGCTGGAAGGCGGAGAAATTATCACTGTTCAAGTAAAAGCACCTTCAAAAAGTACAGTAACTGCTACGCTCGGAGGTGTATCAATAAAACTAGAACAGACAACAACTCCTCCTAATAACGCTGATTATATGGTTGCTTCATATTCCGCTACATACAAATTACCTTCAACAACTTCCGCTGAAATAAAAGATTTAGGTAAAATCGAATATAAAGCGGTCAGAGGAAACGAAACTGCTGCTTTAACAGGCGCATCAGTATCAATAAAAAAGGCATCTGTAGTTTGCGCTGTTGAAGTTACAGCGGACGACAGCGAATTGAAAGTTTCTTCAGACAGTTGGTATTATGATGATTACACACCGGCTGTAACCGGTATGAGAGATTATGCTGTAAGACTTTCCGACGGTTATTATAAGCTGCGTATGGGAGGATATATCTCGCAAAATAATGTAAAACGTATTGATTCTTCCGTTTCGGCAGCTGCTGCGATTACATCGGCAGAAATTACCAATGAAAACAATACAACAAAACTTATAATAAATTCTGCGGAAAATGTACCTCTCAACGGTTATATAAGCGAGGGTGAATTTATTGTTACATTGTATAATGTTTCGTCATCCATTAAAGAAGTAAAAATAGGTAAAAATCCGTTGTTCTCAGAAGCAAGAGTCGGAAACGGACCGCAGGACAATAGCTTCCGTATATATTTAAAACTAATAAATATATCCAATTTCTACGGGTTTGAATATTCATACGGAACGGGACAGGTTATAGCTACATTCAGAAATCCCGTTTCTCTTGCCGAAGGCGATAAACCTCTTTCCGGCAAAACAATAATTCTTGACGCAGGGCATGGCGGAAACGAAACAGGTGCCTCGGGTCCGAATGCAGAATTTAATGAAAAAATCATAAATTTGAATGTTGTTTTAGCTCTCCGTGATATTCTTAATAATTACGGTGCAAATGTTATACTTACGCGTGAAGATGATTCGACTGTGGTTATCAATGAAAGATTGATATTATTAAATAAAATTGAACCGGATCTTTGCGTTTCAGTTCATCAGAACTCGATGAATTTAAATACGGATATAACGAAAATACGCGGACTTGTCGGACTTTATTTTTCTGATGCCGGTAAGCTTTTGACAGAATCGGTTTCAGCAGCGACTGCTAAAGCTCTAAACAGGTTTGAACGAACCCCAACCACTCAAAGGCTGGCGATGGTACGCAATCCGAAATTCCCGTCAACATTAGTTGAAGTAAGTTTTATGACTTGTGTGGAAGAATACAATGTTATGACAAGCACTTCCGGAATAAAAAAATCTGCTGAAGGAATTGCGGAGGGAATATTGAATTTTTACCACGCTCAGGAAAAGTTTATAATTAATTGATAGCTTTAAAAATTATGGCGTAATATTTACCATAAATTAATGGTTACATTTTTGCTCCGTTTAGCTTATAATATAATGAGTAAAACATATTCGGATATAAAAAGAAAAATTATTACCGCAAAATATAAAATAAACTCATTATCAATATTACAGGAACTGGAAACGGAGAGAAACAGTATATGGACTTGATACTGATAAATAACAGTAAATTAAAAATCATGCTAACCCGCGATGATATGGCGTCATATTCGCTAACATGCGATAATATTGACTATGACAACACAGAAACACGAAGAGCTTTTTGGGACATATTGGATGCGGCAAAACATAAAACAGGATTCGACGCGGCAACAGACCGTATTTTTATACAGATATATCCTTCAAAAGCCGGAGGCTGCGAA
Organism: Eubacteriales bacterium; assembly: GCA_031549925.1. Classification (GTDB taxonomy): domain Bacteria; phylum Bacillota; class Clostridia; order Oscillospirales; family CAG-272; genus JAVBPA01. Next base: position 3,376 of record JAVBPA010000008.1, on the reverse strand, counting down.
ATGTATGTAACAAAGCTTATGCAGCAAAACGGCAGCGAATTTCAAAACGGTTCAGTTTCATTTTCTTTAAAACCTCCCTCGGAATATATCCGTGATATTTATCGTTTTAACGAAATAAATGATTTAATATCAGCTTGTGTACGTATGTGCGAAAGCGGATACCGGGGACAAAGCAGTGTATGGTGCGATGAATCCGGAACGAAAAAGTATTATCTTATTCTGGAATACAAATGCGGAAATTATGATTTGCTTTGTGAATACGGAGGAAAATGTACATCCGGTTTTTATACATATATTACGGAGCATTGTAAAAATATCCGTTTGGGAGATGCTGTAAATGTTATGGCAGCATTAAAATAAAATATTTAATAAAAACAAAAAGACACACTCATGTAAAAAAGGGTGTGTCTGTCCGTATTATTTGTGTAAAATATAATATTAAATATATTTTATAGGAAACAAAAAAATTAGAATTATATAAGGATTTTATATTATTAAATGGATTATTAAAAACATTTATGTTATAATGTATTTATAAAAAGTAATAAGAAAGAGTAAAAATATATGACATGGGACGAGCTTGAATCCGGGTGTTTAGGTTGTACAAAATGTGAATTGTATAAAACAAAAACAAAATGCGTTGTCGGTTGCGGAAGCAAAAAAACAAACGGTATAATGTTTATAGGAGAAGCTCCCGGAGAAGAAGAGGATTTATCCGGTATACCTTTCGTGGGAAGAGCAGGGAAGCTTTTTGATAAATTTTTATTTGCGGTTGAAATCGACCGTAATTCAATTTACATAGCAAATATGTTAAAATGCCGTCCTCCGCAAAACCGTGATCCGCTTCCGATAGAACAGGATAGCTGTATCGGATGGCTGCGTGAACAAACAAAGCTTCTTCGTCCAAAAATTATTGTATGTCTCGGAAGAATATCCGCAATGAGGCTGATAAAACCGGATTTCCGTATAACACAGGAACACGGAGTTTGGTTTGAACGCGGAAATATTCAAATGTGTGCGGTTTATCATCCTTCGCTTTTGCTGCGTGATCCCCGTAAAAAAGATGATATGCTCATTGATATGAAAAATATTAAAGCGAAATGCGGGGAATTAGGTATTGAATTATAATATCGGAGTGGTAACAGAAACTGTTGCCACTATGTTTTTGGTTATATGCGTCGGTTATATAGCAGGTAAATTTGGATTTCTATCGAAAGAAACGCAAAAAAGACTTTCTGATATTATAATATGTATTGCTCAGCCTTTTTTAATTGTCTCTTCAATTATAAATATCGAATATTCAAAAGAAAAACTAAACCAAGGCTTTTTTATAATCGGAATAGGCGTCATAATTCATGCAATAACTGCCGGTATAGCTTTTATTTCTGTTCTAAAAATAAAAAATAAAGATGAAAAAACAATAACTGAATTCGGTTTGTTGTTTGCTAATTGCGGGTTTTTGGGTATTCCCGTATTGAAAGCTTTGTTTGGAGATATAGGAGGGTTTTGGGCTTCTTTTTATATCATAGTTTTTAATTTAATACAGTGGACATACGGTATGCTTTTACTGGGACGCGGACGCAGTGGTATTAAAATGAATTTTAAAAAAATAATTATAAATTACGGAACGATTCCATGTGCGATCGGGCTTGTTCTTTTTATGATTAATATTAAATTACCATCTCCCCTGCTGGGAGCCGCAGGTTATATCGGTTCGCTTTGCACTCCTGTATCAATGCTTATAATCGGAGGTACTATCGCAACAATAAAACCGATCAAACTAATAACAAATTTAAAAGTTTATTATTTTTGTCTGATAAAATTAATTATAATTCCTTTTATTATTATTTCAGCGGCAAAATTAGCAGGGCTTGAATATAATATGATTCTATTTGCTTCGGTAATGAGCGGACTTCCGACAGCCGCAAATGTTGCAATGTTTGCGGAAAAACATGAAATCGCACCTGATTTTGCCGCTCATGCTGTAGGTATGGCTACACTGTTATCCTGTTTAACTCTTCCCGCGATAATATATATTACATCTATTATTGCGTAAATACGATTGACATATGTAAAACATCATGTTATAATATAATAAATATTATAATAAGAGAAGGGTATATTATGTCGAAAATATTTAATAAAAAAAAGATAACGGCAGCGGTAATAATAATTTTATCATTAATAGCAATTGTTGTTATAATAAATATTGTTATCAATTCAAATAAAGATGTTTACGAATCCGGTCATATATTTTATGAATATGATAATGACACAGATTATATCAACCCGAGTGCACCCTATATAAATGTAGGCGGAAGAATTTATTATAAATTTAAAGAACAATTGAAAAAATCTTTGATTACAGATTACTATAATAATGTTGCTTACATCGAATACGACACAGGTAAAGCCAAAATAATTTGTAATAATAAAAGATGTTTGCATAATGAATTAAACTACACAGAAAAATGCGAACTTACCCGCTTTTCGTCAAATATGCGTATCGATTATGAAGGTTATATATACGGGTCATATCAGGATGAAAGATTAAATGATGAAGGAGAATACAGCGTAGCAAGATATAATTTATATAATCGTTCTTTTGACAAGCTGTATACTTATAAAATCGATATGAATACAGATTTGTATGATACTTCATATTCAAACGGATATCTGTTTATATATCCTTACCAAAAGAACGTATATTTTTATGAATATATAATCAACGATGCAACTGAACAATCAGCCGGAAAAGTTGAAATATTTTTACGAAGATATAACATAGACAGAAACATAACGGAAACTCTTGCTGTAATTGAAAAACCTCCGTATATTTTTGATGTTTTTAATGATAGGATATATACTAGTGATAACAATAATGTGATATTTAGTTATGATCTTGATTATTCGGAAGAAAGCAAAACTGAAGTATTAAATTTAAATATAGATCTTGAAAAAAAATATACATATATAGATAAATTTCAATATGACAACGATATGAAATATTTATATTTTATTTGTTATAGCGATTATGATACTAATAAAGGGGGAGATCTTTATAGAATACGCCCCACAGATTACACTGAAAATGAAGTTGTTGACAGAATACCGCGAAAATTGAATGTTGACGGAAAAGTTATCGATTATCAGCTTACATACGATTGTATTTATTATACTTTGTATGAAAAACGTTTCATCGGGGAAATAGATGTTTTTGATGCTGAAAATGAAACTAATGATATGACAATGACAATAAAAAAAGATTATTATGATAATACGGACGGAAATATTTATTTAATAAATTATAATGAATTAAACAATGAAAATATAACGAAAAAAATAAAATACAATTCTAACGGAATTTTAATACGCA
>JAVBPA010000016.1:0-42202 GCA_031549925.1 Eubacteriales bacterium | reverse complement strand
ATTTTTCAATAATATTTGAATATATTTCCATAATAAAGCATAAAATATAAATTATTTAGCAATACTTAAATATACAAGCCGAAAAATAACGGTCGTTTTATAGGTTAAAATATATAAATGTGAAAAAATTAATAAATCGCATATTGATAAAAATTAAAATATATGGTAATATTATTTGCATGAAATTTATAAAGGGAGTTATTTATGTACAATAAGAAGAATATTGAAGATATTGATGTATCCGGTAAAAAAGTTTTGGTGCGCTGCGACTTTAATGTTCCGTTAAACGACGGAGTAATCACAGATGACAAAAGAATAGTCGAAGCGCTGCCCACTATAAAATATTTGATAGCGCATAATGCGCGCATCATACTTTGTTCTCATTTCGGACGTCCCAAGGGAAAATTTAAATCGGAATTTTCTCTCGCTCCGGTTGCCGCAAGACTTTCTGAGCTTCTCGGAAAACCTGTTCCTCTGGCATCCGATGTTATAGGAGACGACGCAAAAGCCAAAGCCGCCGCACTCGGTGAAGGCGATGTTATGTTAATCGAAAATGTAAGATTCCACGCTGAAGAAGAATTGAATGATAAGGATTTTTCCCGCGCTCTCGCTTCTCTCGCGGAAATATATGTAAACGATGCTTTCGGAACAGCACACCGCGCTCACGCTTCAACTGCCGGTGTTGCCGATTATCTGCCCGCGGTTTGCGGATATCTCATACAAAAAGAAATATCTATTATGGGCAGCGCTTTATCCGATCCGCGCAGACCGTTCGTAGCTATTTTGGGCGGAGCAAAGGTTTCCGATAAAATAGGCGTTATCAATAATCTGATAAACCGCGTTGACACTCTTATAATAGGCGGAGCTATGGCATATACATTCTTCCGTTCAAACGGCTATACAATAGGAAAATCGCTCTGTGAAGAAGATAAAGTAGAACTTGCCCGGGAAATCCAGATAAAAGCAAAAGAAGCGGGCGTAAAATTCCTTTTGCCTGTTGACAACCGCTGCGGAGATGTATATTCACCCGATTGTAATTATTCGCTGGTTAACAGTGATAATATTCCGGATGATTTAATGGGACTCGATATAGGTCCGACAACCGAAAAAATATTTTCTGACGCTATAGCAGGCGCGGGAACCGTAGTTTGGAACGGTCCGATGGGAGTTTCAGAATGGGAAAAATTCGCTTCCGGAACACGTGCGGTCGCCCGTGCGGTTGCCGAAAGCGGAGCAATTTCAATCATCGGCGGCGGCGACAGTGCGGCTGCTGTTGAGCAGCTCGGATTCGCTGATAAAATGACGCATATTTCAACCGGCGGCGGAGCTTCTCTCGAATTTTTAGAGGGTCTTGAATTACCCGGCATAGCTTGTCTTCTCGACAAATAAAATATTTTCCAATTACGGAGACAGATTTTAAATGAATAAAGTTTTAAGAAAGCCTGTTATTGCCGGTAACTGGAAGATGAATAAGAATCAGGCTGAGACAATTGCTTTTATTAATGAGCTTTTGCCTGAAATTTCGGATTTGCAGGATGTTAAAATAGTTCTTTGCGTTCCCTTTACAGATTTATCCGCGGCGGTTTCAGCCGTTTTAGGAACATGTGTGTCAATAGGCGCGCAAAATGTTCATTATTCGCAGAAGGGTGCGTTTACGGGCGAAATATCAGTTTCAATGCTTGCGGAGATAGGCGTTGAATATGTTATTATCGGACACAGCGAAAGACGCCAATATTTCGGTGAAACAGATAGAACGGTAAAACTGCGGACATCGGCAGCTCTTGAAGCGGGATTAAAAGTAATACTTTGTATCGGCGAAACGCTGGATGAACGCAATGGGAATCTAACGGATAACGTAGTAAACACACAGCTGGCGGCGGCTCTTGACGGAATCAGCGCGGAAGCGATGGATTCGGTTATCATTGCGTATGAACCTGTTTGGGCTATCGGAACAGGTCTTAACGCAACAGACGAGCAGGCGGAACAGGTTTGCGGATATATAAGAGATCAACTGGCTTTGAAATACGGCAGTGAAGTTTCGGATAAAACAGTTATCCAATACGGCGGGTCGATGAAAAGCTCAAACGCTGCGGGACTACTTGCAATGCCGGATATCGACGGAGGTCTAATAGGAACAGCATCCCTCGAAGCAAAAGAATTTTTGGCAATTATCAAAAGCGCGAAATGATTTGAAGCGCGTAAACTTTATTTACCGCAAAAATAAAATAAAAATGAAATCTGGAAACACAAGTTTTATTTGATGCGGTAAAACAAGTTATTTAAAGGTTTTTGGTGAATGAATAAGAAGGGCGAACTGAGTTCGCCCTTTCAAGTATATATAATATACCGCTCGGTATCCCAGCCCCGCGAGGAGATGGTGAAATGAAGAAATATAAAATAATTATTGCTTTTATTCTGTTATTTTCGATGTTGTGCCTGCCTTTTCCCGTATCGGCGGCAAATGAAAATACATCGAAAGCAGATCCTGTTTACGGTGTTACAAGCGTTACTTTAATACGGGAACGCGACGCTTCCTGGCGGATAGATATTAAAGCTTCCCTGTCAAAAAGCGACGCTGATTCAATTAACGGCGAAACTATTTATCTTTTTGAACTGCTTCCGTATCAAAGCACATCAAGACTTATGGATTTTACTCCGGCAGGACAGACAAAAGCGGCGCAGAATATGTCGTTTTCACTGGATTATGAAATAAATACACAGCGGATGTATTCCAAATTTTTAATCGCAAGGCGGTTAGCTGACAGCTCATACGCTATTTTGGGTTTTGCGCATTATATAGATAATCCGGAAATAACAGCGGCTTATACATATGAATTTCCGAAGTATGCCTCAAAAAAAGGATTGTATGTTCAAATGATGAGCGATGCTCAGGAGCTTGGAATTTCGCAAACTGTAATTAATGTTCCGATAAATGAATACATAATGACAGAGAATACATCGGCGGCAGTCAACTACGTGTACGGTAACACAACATATTATATAAAACGCGATAAGCTGGAGCTTTTGGATTATAAAATAAAACAGTTTACAGATGTCGGCGTAAACTGTTATATAAACTTTATCTTAACCAAAATGACGAGTGAAACTCCGGAAACTCTTTCGTGTCTTTATATGGACACATCATTTAATGACAGCGCTGTTCTATATGCGCTTAATACAAAAAACCGCGAAGCGGTAATGTATTATGAAAGCTTTATAAACTTCATTGCTAAAAGATATACATCACCCGAAAAAGAATATGGCTTTGCGGGAAGCTTTATTATCGGATATCAAATAAATTCTAACCGGTTTTATAATTATATGGGTCCGATGACGCTTGATTCGTATTTAAATAATTACGCGGTTTCATACAGAATTGCCGATACCGCAATCCGTTCGGTTTATTCAAACGCCAAAGTTTATATATCACTCGGAAATAATTTTAATACAAATAAATCTGCCGGAACAGATAATCCCGATCCTACACTCGATTATTCCTCGGCGGAAATTATTGAAAGTTTTGCCGAAAAAATCAGTATTTCCGGAGATTTGCCTTGGGGAATTGCTTTTAACGCGTACCCGTCAGATCCCGCTCTGACCGATTATACGGCTGATCCCGAATGTATCAACAGTCAGGAAACTCCGTATATTTCAATGAAAAATATTGATGTACTCTGCGAATACATGAATCAGGACAAGTTATTATATAAAGGCTCAAAACGCCGTATAACTATATCAGGGTTCGGTATATCATCGGGTGAGGATTCGCTTTCACAAAACATACAGGCGGCAATGTATGCGTACGCTTATTATAAAGTGTTGTTTAACAACGATATAGAAGCTTTAATTTATTACCGTCATGTAGATAATGTGGACGAAGGAAATTTAAAATACGGCTTGTGGTCGGCGGTTGAAGGACAAACTCTTGTACCTTCCGTTAAAAAAACAATATATGAAGTCTTTAAAAATATCGATACCGGCCTTTCGGTTGACACCGCTTCCTTTGCGCTTCCGATTATAGGCACCGAAGACTGGAAAAAGGTAATCCCCGATTATAATAAAACAAAACTCGTTTTGAGACATGTAATAGATATGACTCCGATTGTTTCATCGGAAATCGAAAAAAACAATAAAAAAGAAATTATATACGATTTTACAAAAGGTTCGCTCGGAGGATTTTATCCGACGGACAACGCGGAATACATAGAGCTTCGCACAAATACATCTCTTACCGAAGAAAAATCTATGCTGTACACAAAGCTGTACAATTCTGTGATAAATGAATATATGGGTATCGGATGTCATTTGGATGTTCCGATGAATATTAAAAAATCCGGAAGCATTTCTTTTAAAATAATGCCTGTAGCACCCGATGAAGCAAAAACTTTGAACGTTATGGTTCGTTTTTACAAAAATTCAGACGGAGTAAATCCTTCCGTTTTATATTCGGGAATAACAACTCTTGAAGCCGGCAAATGGACTGAACTGGGCTTTGATATATCAAAAATGTCGGAATATACCTCCGATATCGACGGATTGAAAATCTGGGTAAAAAGCGCTGACGGATTATATCATCCGGGAGAATACGGTTTTTGGCTTGAAAATATTACAATGTACGGAAAGTCAGGTTCCGCAATTGTTCAGTTTATATTGTGGACATTGCTTATCGTTGTTATAGCGGCGGCTGTTTTTGTGGCGGCATTGCTTGTGAGAGGTTATTTTATCCGCCGTTCAAACGCTAAAAAGAAAGCGGAGAACATGCGCAGATATCAGGAATACCTAAAAAGAAAAGCTGAAGCGGAAAACAATCCGATGATGAGAACATCGGGCAGCGGACAGCAGAATATGCTCCGGCAAAATACCGGGCAACAAAATATAACGCGCCAGGGTACAGGGCAGCATAATATACCTCAGCAGCAAACCGGACAACAGAACATTCCGCGTCAGGGTACAGGGCAGCATAATATACCGCGTCAGGGTACAGGGCAGCATAATATACCGCAGCAATATACCGGACAGCAAAATCAAAACATTTCCCGCCAAAACACTCAAAACAATATTAATTCGACGGGACAGCATACCCGCCAAAATATTAACGCGGTTAATAAAAATCCTCAAAAACCTAAAGCGCGTCCGGTGCGCGAAATTCAAAACAAAAACAAAAAAGACTAAGATGAAACATAATATTCGATTGGCGACAATTTCCGACAGTGAAAACATACTTAAAATTTATGCACCTTATATAGAGAACACGGCTATCTCTTTTGAAACGGAAGTTCCTTCTGTTGCCGATTTTTCGGAAAGGGTAGCGAATATCAGCAAACAATATCCTTATCTTGTTTATCAAATTGACGGTGAAATTGTTGGTTATACCTATGCTTCAAAGCATAAAGAAAGAGCTGCTTATATTTATGATGCAGAAGTTTCAATATATATTTTACCGGAATATCACGGAAAAGGTATAGCCCGTAAACTATATGAATGTTTATTTGTGCTGCTAAAAAAACTTGGTTATTACAACGTGTACGCAGGGTATACTGTTCCAAATATCAAGAGCATGAATTTTCATTACAAATCAGGCTTCACTCTTATCGGCACACACCATAAAACAGGCTATAAATTTGAGAAATGGTATGATGTTACCTGGCTTGAAAAGAGCATAAATGAATATACTGAAAAACCAGTAGGAATAAAATCAATCAGTGAATTATCTTCCGAGTACCTAGAAAGCGTTCTTTCGCCGTACACGGAATTATAAACATTATATATAAAAAATAAAAACATAAAATACCGTATAACGATAATTATCCCGTTTGTTTCCGTTATATTTTTAATGTATCGTTTAAAAGTTTCCGTAAAACAGGATTATCGGAAAGGGAATACAGATTACAATTCATTTTATCATCAAAATATTTACGCAGAAATAAATATCTTTCTAATCTTTTAACAAAAGCTTAAAGTTTATTTGTTAGAATTGAATTTACGGATGATATTTATATAATATACGATGAGAAGAGGGTGTAATGAAGTATTATATTCAAACTTTTATTATAGAAACACTTCCGATTACAGCGGTTGTGTTTCTTTGCGTTTTTATATGCAGGCGTATATGGTTAAAGAAAGTAAAAAAAACATATGTAAATAACAAAATAAGGGAAACGGCTTTTTTGCTTTTTATGGCGTATATTTCGGCTGTGGCGGCGGCTACGGTTATATCGTTTAATTTTGTATGGGGCTTTGACGGACGATTCGGTTTTTTGGAAAACATTAATTTAATCCCATTCAGACAGTTTTATGAGGTATATAATGCGTCAGAGGAATTCGGAATATCGTTTTTCGTTACGAATATACTCGGGAATATCGGAGTGTTCGTTCCCATAGGTTTTTTTATACCCCTGCTTTGGAATTTGAAAATCCGAAAAGCATTATTATACGGCTGCCTTATTTCATGCTGTATCGAAATATTGCAGCTGCCGCTTGTTCGTGTTACCGATATTGATGATGTTATATTGAACACTGCGGGAGTTGCTTTAGGATGTTTAATTTATTGTATTTTCCGAAAGTTCAAAGAGGATTTTTGCAATAAATTTAAATTGGCGCAGTAAGATATATTATATATGTTATATTTTTGCAACAAAAAATAATATTTCTATTTTGTATGATCGGAGAAGAATAAAATGGTACACTTAAAACAAACGCAATTAACCAAAATGAACGAATGGATGCAAATTAATGCGAGAGCATATGACAGGGCTAAATGGAACTATCTGTTTAACAATGGAACTAAAGAAAATATTGTGCGGGAAATGCTGAAATATCAAAATGCGGACGGCGGCTTTGGAAATGGTTTTGAATGTGATGTTATATTACCGTTATCCGCAGGTATTCCGTCCGCTGAAGCTATATTTCAAGCTTATGAATATAACCTTGACTGTAAAGCGGATTGGTTTGTTTTACTGTTAAATTATTTTGAAAACAGTGTACAACCCATTCCAAAGTTTTGGGAGGATGCTCCAAAAGAAATTATGGATTATCCCCGTGCGCCGTGGTGGAATTATGGAGTAAGTACTAATTTTTCACCAAATCCCTGTGCTGTAGTTGCCTCCGCTCTCATATTATATGGTACCGAAAAACAAAGAGAACTTGGATATAAAGCTGCTAAAAAATGTTTCGATTTGCTCATCAGCAATGATTTTTGCGGTGATCACGATTCGTATAATATAATCAAGCTTACAGAAAAATTAAAAAGCATTGATTCTCCTCTGGTCACAGATGAGATAATCAATTCCATGAAAAAACGTATATCTGAAAATGTATGCTTTGACAGAACCAAATGGAATGAATATTTTCCGCAGCCGCTTGATTTTGCCGACAGTCCCGATTCATTGTGGTTTGAAGATGTTAAACAGGGAATTGAAGAAAACTTTCAGTTTTGGATTGAAAATATTAACGATGATGGTGTTTGGAATCCGAATTTTTCATGGGGTGAGGATTCTGATGTATCAAGACAAGTTACAGAAAACTGGAAAGGCTATATAACAGTTAAAAGAGCCAAGATTTTAATGAATTATGGATTAATCGAACGTGCCTAGTTAAACATTATATAAGCAAAATAGTATTTATATTATATTAGAGTATGCTTTTGAGAAAAGCTCCGCAAAACTTTCAATTAACGTTTTTTGCGGAGCTTTTTTTCGCAAAAAAGCGACCGTAATTCCGTACCTTTTTCTTAGTCTGCACTTTTATTTATAAACAGCTTAACATAATGCTATTCCCGATTGTATTATTAATGAGAGGAGGTTGCGGAACATGATAACAGAACCTTTAGCGGCGCAAAGTCAAAGTCAAAGTCAAAGTCAAAAAAGAATTTCAACTGATATAGAAAAAGCGTATAAAAAATATAATAAAATGATTTATCAGGTAAGTTTTTCATATATGAAGAACAAAATGGATGCCGAAGATACTGTTGAGGATACATTTGTAAAATTAATGAAACATGGAGCAAATTTTCAAAGCGAAGAACATGAAAAAGCATGGCTTTTACGAACAGCAATAAACTTGTGTAAAAATAACCTAAAACATTGGCGTCGTAAATTTGAAAATATCGATGATCACGAAAACTTGCATGATGAAAATCAGTTCAAAGAAAATGAAATTTTAGAAGCCGTTATAAAATTGCCGGATCGTTATAAAGCGGCGATTTATCTTTATTATTATGAGGGATACACTACAGCTGAAATTGCGCAAATACTAAAAAAACCGCACTCTTCTGTTCGTGTGCATTTGCATAAAGCTAAAAAAATATTGAAAGAGGTGTTGACTAATGAAAAATGAAAAAATTATAAAAGCATGGGATAAAATTGCTCCGAACGAAGAAACCGAAATTCGAATGTATAAAAACATCCGGCAAAAATTTCAGTCGCAGATAAAATCATCGGTTTTTAAAGAGCGAAAATTGAAAACAGTGCTTATAATTGCAGCGATTTTTGTTATATTTACTGTTACTGTTATTGCTTCCGTTCCGTTGATTTTTAAATTAGATTTGCCTGCCGCAATTTCACAGCGTTTTTCAAATTATATCACGGAAGCAGAACATAATATAATTATAAACAACATCAGCTTGTCTCCCTTCGGCAGTAATACAATGGTTATTACTGAAAAAGCCGGAAGCAACTCATTTAAAGCATTATTTTCCGATTTTTTTATCGTTGACAATAAAGGCAATTTTTACGGGCATTTAACAAATGGATATCTTGAAGCCCAAAAAGATTGGAATGAAGATAAAACGTATACGGTTGAATTTTTCGGAAATGTACCATCCGACGTTGAATTTTTGAAATTAATACCTTATAATTCAAGTACAATCCCCGAAATTATTATATTCGACGGAATATATCCCGAAGAATATCCGGACGGTTCAAAAGTAGATCCGAGAGAATATTATTTAGAATCAAAATTTGATATAAACATTCTGCCGCAAAAATTCAAACAAAGCGAATATGGAAATGTATCAATAGAAAGCTGTGTAGTAACTGATGAGGATATTACTATAACTTACAAATACGATGGTATGGTTGTACAGCCTCTTATTATACCGACAGACGGAGAAAGTTCAATATCTCAAAACGGAGAATTAGGCGCTAAAATACCTGTATATAACAACGAAACAAATTTATATACCCTTACATTTACATTTAACAAACCGATTCCAAATGTAAAGGATATAGTAAAAGGCCTTATATTAATTCAGCATGATATAAAGCTCATTGAAGATCAATCTATAATTATACAATTATAATAATTAAAATACATCCGCTATATTACATAACGATAACATTGAGCAAAATCGTATGCGATTCGTAATCGCCCGCAAAAAGCAAAACACCTTACCAAGGACAACAACCTGCGGATATTTATCAATCAAACAAATCACAAATTATTCAAACACACATGTTGATAAATATGTTTTTTGTCAAACCACATGTGTATTATTTTATTAATTAATTGCTGACAGAAAATTGGACGCTAGGAAATTGGGACGATGGAACGATGGAACGATGGGACGATGGAACGATGGGACGCGGGAACGATGGAACAATAGAACGATGGAACGATGGAACGCGGGCGATTACGAATCGCCCTTACGGATATTTTACCACGGTTTTATAATTAAAATGTTGTGTTTTTTTGGGAATTTATTATAAAAAAGTTTTTATAAAACCAGATTATCGAACAGGGAATATAAATTGCAATTCATTTTATCCTCAAAATATTTGCGTATACTTAAATATCCTTTCCATTTTTCAACAGAAAGAGGAACGACTCCATACCGTATTGCCACATCGATTAAACGTTTTTCTATAATACAGGGACCGTCCGGCATGGCTAGAGCGTCGCATAACTGGATTAATTTATCATAGTCGCTGTATTCGGCGGAGCATAAAAAATTTCGTATAAATTCATATATTTCATCGGAGCAATCGTTTACTCCGGTGAAAGAACGGATATCTTTTATCACCGGAAACGAATGTGTTATGCTTATCCTCGCGCAGTCGTCGTAACCTAAATCCTTCATATATGAATATCCGTGCCAAATATGGAGCATGTTATATACGCCCTCTCTCCTGCCGATATCATGCAGCAAGCCGAAAATATACGCGGCTTCGGGATCTAAATCACCGCATTTTTCGGCAATTGCGTAAGCACATTTTCCCGCTGTTTTTGAATGGGCGATCCACGGACCAAAATTCATCGCCGAAGCTGTTTCAAGCATTTTTTGAGCCTGCTGCAATGATGGAATTTTCATTTGTTTTATTATCCTTATTTAACTTATCTAATTAATTTCAAATTTAAAGGGAGACTTAAAATCTCCCTTTTTGTATTAGACTTCCTATATAACTCTTGCGATTTATAAAAATCTTCGATTTTTCAATTATGCAGGAAGTCTATAGTTAATATATTGTTTTTTTTTGCCTATCGTACCTTATACAAGCGGATCCATTATTATCGTAATAGCAGTTGCTATATTACCGGTTGTAAGTCCCGAGAAGAATACATGACCGTCCATTATAAGGCTTGAGTTTGTTGAGAATGCGTTTGAATATGAGCTTAATTCACTCGCGGTTTTCTTTACCAGTTCATAATTCGCATCGGGATTGAATCCGTAAATATATACAGTGTTTGTTTTATAACTTACTCCGTCTACATCTACCTGATAAGAATAAGATCCGGTCGTTGCGATTCTGAAATTGGTAATTTGTCCGCTGCTGCTGCTGGAAGTTTTGTAAATAGCCGATACATTCAATGAATTTAAAGAAGATTTAATCGGCAGAGTATCAACTATTTTCCAAAGGCTGTTGACATACGCGACTTTATAATATCCGGGTACCTGGGGAATCGGATGGTTTACATCAATTATATCTCCGGATAAATAAAGCTGATTTATAACTTCGCCGGCAAATAAACTTATACCTTTGGGGAAAACAATTCCGCCGCCGCTTGGATTGGTATATTTTTCGCTTATGGAAGCCGGGCTTAAATATACTATGTGGGTAAAGGATGATGAATCATTTACGGTAGTTGTTGAGGGCTTCGGACGGATATATACGAATTTAGCGGTTGTGCCGCCTGACACTCCGTATGATACATACATCGAGAAATTGTTATCAATTCTTGTGGGATATCCGTTTATGAGATTCGTGGTGCTGAGTTTTTGTACGGTCAAACCGTCGACCGAATAATATATTATGGTTGTGGTATCGATTTTTACGTCGGCGTAATATGTGATATTACCTGAAGTTGATAATGAATAACCCAGTCCCAAATTAGTTCCGTTACAGCCGATGTAGTAATAATAAGCCGAAGATGACGTCAGCGTTGCAAAGGGAGATGCGTTAAACGGTTTAATATTATATGTTTTTTGGGTTGAACCGGGGATGGTGACAGGAGATTCTGAAAATTGTATTATATCTCCCTTTTGGACTGTCGAATAATTTGAAACAACACTTTGTGAATTTATTTGCGTTGCGTACATAATCTCCGAACCGCCGGACATGGTGTAAACCGTAATACGCAGATAACCGTTCGCTACGTTGCTTGTTTCTACGTTGGTTATAATAGCGACATCTGTATACGCCGCAAAGCCTGTCCCTCCGAGACCTGAATTTGTGTTGTCAACTTCAAGATAAAGCAAATTCGAGCCTTCTGTGACATATTTGACTACGGTATTGTAATATATAGTTGAGCTTGATGCTGTTGTAAGAGGTTTTGCTACTGTTGCCGCCTGCGCTCCGTAGAGTCCCGGGTCGCCGAGTACAAAAGCTTTCAGCGAAGAAGCCGAGGAGCTTGTATAAATTTCGATTGTAGAATTGGTAAGATTATAAGAAGAAATTGTTCCCGTTGATATAGCATATGTTTCCGCTATATCAAGAACTTTTCTTTGACTATTGTATGAATATATTATACAGTTTCCCGAAACAGGAGTTTCGCCTGTTATTATTGTGTCCGAAACATTGAGTTCTTTTTTGGAAACACCATTGATTGTGATTTTTGTTGATGTTTTTTCAAAGGTGCTGAAAGTGTAAGGAGTATAGAGAACACGGTCAATTGTACCGTCTTCGTTGTCGTCATAGCCTGTCATTTTGTAGTACGAAGTCGTTCCGAACATTTCGCCGGCTGTTAGAGGCTGTCCCTGCGTGTGCATTTCACCCCAGCCGTATACTATAAGCTCGCGCTCCTGCGGACGGACTGCGCTGACAAGCGGCTGTGAATATTTGGTAACAACTTTGTACGAAACACCGTCGATTGTTATGGAATTTGAATTTGAACCCGTAACAAAAATTGAATTTGTTTTATATGACATATCAACTCTTTTGTTTGATTCAAACTCAAGAATCGTGCTGTAATTGTCAAGCGCTACCATATGATAGGACGCGCCGATTAATTCGTTGGGATTTGAAATTCCGAGAGCGGAAATAGTTTGAGTAGTTAAAACTCCTCCGACCGTTCCGTTCGGATTTAATTCGCAGAGAGTTACTCTGTTCGGAGATGATGTATAAGCGACGCCGCTGTCTATACGCTGAGTATCGGTTGCCGCGATTACAACAGTTTTGTCTACATATTTGAATACATCGGATGCAATTGTGCTTCCGTTGTTTTTCTCCGCGTAAAGCGCGTTATATAATAACTGAGCCGTCTGACCGCGGGTTAATGTGCTCGTATATCCGATATTATTGCTGAGTCCGTCAAATAATTTTAATTCGGCGGCTTTGTTTATGTAAGAATTCGGATAATTTATATCATAATTTGCTCTGGGATAACCGAGAGCGCGAATAAGCATTGTGGCTGCATCCTGTAATATAATACCGGCTGTGGGATCGAATGTGGTTTCGTTGCGTCCTATTATAATGCCGTTTGAAGCCGCATACGCAATAGAACCTCCGTAATGGGCGGCGTTGGTTATATCGGTAAATGTAAAAGTACGCCCCTGAGGAGAAATCCAGTTGTTTCCGTCAGTGTCGCCCGTTACAAGCTTTGTTATAAGCAGAGCCATTTGCCAGCGTGTTATGTTTTCGTTCGGTTTAAATTCGTAATCGTTAAAACCTACTATAACTTCCAGAGTGTTTAAAGTTGTAATAGCCGTATCGTATTCGCTTACATCACGGAAAGTGTGCGCGTATACACCTACTGCGATTAATGAAACTGTCAGTAATATTGCCGCTGCGATTGAAATAATTTTTGTACTTTTTTTCATTGATATCCTCCCGATTAATTTATATGGGGAAATTTTTTTACTCATTTCAATATAAATCCGCAGCAAAACAGATCTGTATTGAACATTTTATTAAAGTATAATATACAAATTTAATAAAAGCATTATAAACGTACCGGCTGAAAAATGATATACGAATTAAACAAAAGTATAATATACGAGGACATGATACTACAACTTGCGAGAAAATTCAAGTATATTTTGTTAAAATACCTTGTTTATTCAATCATAAATCATGGAATTATGTAACAAAAGTAAAAAACAATTGAATTATTTTCATCCTTGATGTGAAATCATATTAATAAAAGAATCAATAACATCAATTCGGTTAAAAGCTGTTTCAAAATAAGGCAGGTTATATTTTTTGCATTCTTCTGCGATATATTTGCTTTGCTCAACTATATATCCGCAGCCCTCCCTCAGTTCCTGCTCGGTTTTATAGAAGGTATAATCTCTTTCGGTATCGAATTTTTTTAATATATCATAACGCTCCTCAGGCGTTACTTCGGATGTGATAAAATAATAAATACCGCATATTTTAGAATCTATATGTTTTACATAATCACAAGGGAGAAGCTGATAAATATCATAAACAGAACCGCGTTTAAATTCATCGTATTCACCGCTTCCCATCATTGAAGAAATAAAGGGTGCGATTTTTGCGCTGATATTTTTAAGTATATCAAATGAAGACAAATCGGCATATGTATTTATCCCAAGCTCCGGAAAATTTTGTTCGAATCCCGCGATAATTGAATCCATGCTTATATGGTTATAGCCGTATTTTTCTGATATGAGATTGGAAACAGTGCTTTTCCCCGCGCGGGGAACTCCCGCTATAATAATCCTTTTTTTCACGAAATAATCACCTCCGAAAAAGTATAATAAATTATTAAAGCTTTTGCCTTTTATTTAAATTATTTGTCCTGAGAAACGGATTTTATTTTGGTATTTAAATTATAGCATCGTTCAAACAAAGCTCCGTTTGCTTTCATCGGACCCCAGTTTATTTTTGCGGGATTTTTTTCGTCTGTTATTGCAATCCGGCGAAGAGCTTCTTCCATCCTGAAACATTCTTCCCCCGCCAATGTGTCATAGGTCTGTTTGGTTTCATTTGTTCCCGTACTGTCATATAATACCGCGGTTATTCCGTAGATAGCAAAACCCAGAGTATGAGAAGCGGTATGTGCAACAGAAGCGGAATGAGCTACGGCGCGTGCCGCCGCTTGAGCTGCGGGGTATTCATATGCTTCCTTTGCGGCGGTATGGCAATCGTAAATATAATTTTTAACTTCGGGAAGTTTGATTTTTTTATCAAACCAATCCTTTGCCGCTTTTAATGTTAAATAAAGACGGTCATCAGAAAACGTTTTTTTATATATCGGGATAAATTTTTCTTCCGCATATGATAAAACCCAATTTCCCAACGTCGTTTTACTTTGTGTTTCTATCAAATCAAGCAAAGCAGAAATTTCAGGAGAATTTACCGAACAAATAATTTTTCTTACATTTTTGATAAAAATCAATCCAATCTTTTTTAGTTTATTTAAAAATATATACAAGCAGCATGTATACAAACGGAACGGTTATAATTCCCATAAGGTTTGAAATAAAACATGACTGCGCTCCGGTTTTGCTGTCTCCGCCGAATGCCTCCGGAAAAACGACATTGTTAAGACCCATAGGAAGAGCCAGCATACATGCGGAAATTAATGTTACATGGCGGTCAATCCCGGTTATATACATAATAAAACCGATAATCGCAGGCAGCAGCAAAAGCCTGACAGCGGCAGCCAAATACATTTTAATATTCGATATCATTTCAATTACCGGATTTCTCGCCAAAACAATTCCGGTAAGAATCATCGCAACCGGACCTACGCAGGCAGAACCGGCTGACAGCGCACCTGTAAAAAAATTCGGTAAAACAAGTCCGGTCAAACCTGCGGCGGAACCGGCAAATATCGAAATTAATATGGGATTGAGCAGAGATTTTATAGAAAATTCGCGTTTGGGATTTAATATGTACATTCCTGCCGTGTATATAAACAAATTGAAGGGAAGAGTAAATATCATAAAATCAAGAAGGATTTCTTCCCCGAATACAGCTCCCACGAGAGGATAACCGAGATATCCTAAATTAGGTATGGTGAAAGCGTAAATATATATCGCGGATGTAAGTTTATCACGTGTGAAAAGGCGAGTAAGGGGAAACGACAAACCGAATGTAACAGCTAAAATTATTACCGCCCAAAAAAGCAGCGGAAGCTTTTCCTTTAAAGTGTTTATATTCAGATTGGAAGAAAAAGTATTAAAGCACAGAGCAGGCATGAAAATATACATTTCAAGCCTTGATAATGTATTTCCGGAAGCCGAATTTATATCCGGTATTATTTTGGTTTTGTTTAAAATGTATCCTGCCGCCATAAATATAAACATGACAGCCATTTGATTTAAAGTTACGCTGAATGTTTGCTGCATTAAGTATTACCTGAAATTTCTTTAAAATTTTAAACAACATTATAACATCTGACTTTTTTGCTGTCAACATCTTATGTTCACAGTTATTTTACATATTCAAAAAAATGAAAACATTATTTTTTTTAAATACAAATTGATTATTGAATATTAAATTCAGACGTGTTATAATTTAGGAAATTGTTGAATATAATAAAATCAGTAACAGCAAAAAAGGCTGTTGTCTGTCCCGAGGTTTTATGAAAAAAGATTCATCATTGTTTAAAGCATTTGCGGTACCGTTTATTTTATTGCTTGTGTTTTTGTTTAATATTATGTTTTCGGCAGTTGTTTTTGCGGCGGATAATGAAGATGAGGAAGAGATAAACGGAAGCGGCGGAACAGTTGTCGTTTTGCTTTATCATAATTTGGTTTACGACGAAAACGGATTTATTGACGGCGATATCAAATACGACCCCGAATATTCTACGACCGCTGAAAAATTTGAGCTTGATATGAAAACAATGCTTGATGCGGGATATATTTCATTATCTGCCGAGGATTATGCGGAAAAAAACTATGACGGCGAAAAGAATTATTTTATAGTTACATTTGACGACGGTTATCTTTCCAATTACACGATAGCTTTCCCGATACTCGTTGAAAATGAAATATACGCTTCTATATTCATGTGCACCGAAATGACAACGTATTCAAATCATTTTTCCTGGAAAGAAGCTCAAATAATGGAGGAAAGCGGATACATAAAAATATATTCGCATACGCCGAAGCATAAAAATTTAACGGAAACCGGACTAAAATCATTCATATATCAAGCGGAACGTTCATTTTATTATCTTGAATTAAAGTTAAAAGAAAAAGATATATTTATGTTTGCGTATCCGAACGGGGATTATTCGAAAGAAAGCGTTACGGAGCTTTATAATATGGGAGTGGTTTTGCAATTCGTGCAGTCTTTGCCGGATGAGGGTTCTGATTGGAATTGGAGGGAAATGGGGCTTGTGAAAAGATTTAATATCGCATACGGAAGCAATATTTTAGAAGTGATAGGTTCTTAATGGAAGCAATCAGTTATAAAATGGTAACATACCGCGCGCCGAAATCCGGTATAAGGGTTACAATGCCTTTTTTTTACCCGGAAGAAGTTTTGACGGATATTAATGAATTTTATAAATTACTTGCGGTTTCCTATATAGAAGGAGCGCAGCGGAATGAGGGAATGTGCGCTTCAATTTGTGTGACAAGCGGCGTTTGGACGGAGAACGGAATTATCAGTGTTTGGTATGATGTGACCGCGTATAAAAAAGATGATACGGGGGAAAATAAACTTATCGTATACCGCAGACATTCACAGGTTTGGGATGCAGACAGAGGAATTATGTTACCGTATCCCGAAGCCAAAAAATATCTGAAAAATCTGGAAAAAACCGAAACGGATGAACTGGATAATAAAGAATCCGAAAGAACGGAAGATCAGGAAAAAAAGAAAGATAAATATACTTCAAAAGATAGAATAGCAAGAACACAATCGGACGGTTTTTATATAAATGAACGAAAAATTGTACTTTATAAAAATCTATTCAAACCCGGTTCGGAAAACGGAATCCGGCGTTCTCAATATTTTTCATTTATACGATGCACGGTATGCGGTTAATTGCGTATACAATTTATAAAGGGGCTTTTTCTTTTGAAAAGCTCCTTTTATCTTTAAAAATTCTTTTCTCTAAAAAGGGATATTTAATTTCAAACTTAAAAATGTTATAATTAACGTTTCGTGTTAAAAAATAATAAAAAAATTTCAATATCTCTTGCAAAAAAAGTATTAATATGTTATGATATTCAAATATATCGGCTATTTAATGAATAATTTGATTTTTAAAAATTCATTTAATTAAAATAGAAATATCTGTAATATAAATAAAGTGACGCAAAAAACATAAAGCAAACATTTTAATGTTAAATATGACATTAAAATAACATTTTAAAAAATAATCACCCCTATAAAACAAATGTTTTGGTTACTTTTTCAAAAAGTAACAAGCGTCTCTTCGCGTTTCTCGTATTTTAAGCTTCCGGAACGACACAGGGGTCGGTCCCTACGATAAATATAATGTTTTGGTTACTTTTTCAAAAAGTAACAAGCGTCTTTCGCGTCCATCGTATTTTAAGCTTCCGGAACGACACAGGGGTCGTTCCCTACTTCCGGAACGACACAGGGGTCGTTCCCTACAAACAAATATTCGTTTTTGTTACTTTTTCAAAAAGTAAAAAGAGGTTTTTATGGCAAATGAAAATTTGAATAAAATATATGAAGCCGAAGATAAAGCGCAAAAAATACGGCAGGCGGCTATTGAAAAAACGAGAACAATAACCGCAGCGGCTCAAAAAAAATCAGAGGAACTGCTTGATAAAAACGACTCGGATATTTTAGAAGCTAAAAAAAGGCTGAAAGAACAAACGGAAGAAAAAGCGGTAAAATACGCATCCGAAAAAAGAAAAGAAGCAAAAGCCGCAGCCGAAAACGTCCGGGAAGCTGTTAAAAACAACATAGATGAAGCTGTTTCCTTTATTGTCAGGGAGATTTTATCATAATGGCAGTTGTAGCGATGAAAAAACTGTCGGTTATAGCGCAAAAGCATGATACTGACGCTATAATCCGAAGTTTAATGTGGCTGTCCTGCGTTGAAATCGAAACGGCGGATTTTTTAGAACAGGAAGAAAATACCGAAAATAAAAATACATCGCCGGTTATATATTCCGATAATATTCCGGCGGCTGCCGAAACAGGTTATACCGAAACTTCGCTTTTGCAAAAAAGACTTGGCAGCACAATAAAAAAATTAAAAGCATATCTTCCGAAAGACGCGCCCAAAGACGGATTGTTTACTAAAAAACCGACTGTTTTGAAAACTTTATATGACTCTTCTTCAGGTGCTTTCGTTTCACTTTATGATATTTCGGAAAGGGTTGAGGAAATAACATACAGCGAAGCAGAACTTTCAAATGAAAAACAGAGGCTGCGGGATTCTTTGAGTTCGCTGGGACCGTGGAAGGATTGTACAATCCCGCTTGATATAACACATACAAAAGAAACAAAAATTATTTTCGGAACTCTTCCTCTGGGGACTTCGGTTGAAGAAACCGCAGCGGCTGTTGGAGAGCTTTGTTCGGTTAATGAAGTTTCATCCGATCTTTCGGCTGTTTATATCACGGTTTTTTATCATATCAGCGCGGATAAGGAAGTTAGAGATATTCTCTCATCATACGGATTTAATAAAATTGATATGGGAGAATACGAGGGAAGCGCGGAAGTTAATATAAACCGGCTGGGAAGAGCTATAGAAAAAATCGAAGAGGAACAAAAAAAATTAAAACTGGAGCTTACCGAATTATCGCAAAACATACCGGAACTAAAAATCGCATATGACTATACTTCAACCCGCTTGATTCAATTAAACGCTAAAAGAAAACTCAAGCAAACAAGAGAAACCGTGATGTTTTCCGGATGGCTTCCTGAAAATATGTCGTCTCTTATTACCGAAGAACTTAATAAATACTGCTGTGCATGGGAGCTTACCGATCCTCTGGAGGAGGACAATGTACCTATTCTCCTGTCAAATCCGGAACCGAGCAAATCCTTTGAAACAGTGGTTGGGTTATATTCGCTTCCGGCATACAAAACATTTGATCCGACAATTATAATGTCGTTTTTCTACTTTGTTATATTCGGACTTATGTTTGCCGATTTCGTATACGGGCTGCTGCTTGCGGCAGGAGGATTTTTACTTCTTAAATTTACAGATTTTGACGACGGTGTTAAAAGACTTATAAAGCTTTTTGCAATTTGCGGTATAGCGAGTATGGCGGCGGGAGTACTTTTCGGCAGCTATATGGGAGATTTGCCGGTTGTTATAATGGATAAAATCTTCGGAAAACAAATTGAAGCACCTTATATCGCGTTTGATCCTCTTGCAGATCCGATTTCCTTCCTTCTGATAGCGCTTGCCGTCGGGGTTGTGCATCTGCTTACCGGACTTGGAATCCAGTTTTATATAAAATGGTCGCAGGGGCATCCGTTCGCGGCAATATTCGATATAGGCAGCTGGTTTGTATTGTTCGGCGGAATCGGGGTGTTTGTTTTTTCAAACATAATCGGAACTGTAATTGTTTTAACCGGTGTCCTCATGCTTCTGCTATCGCAGGGCAGGGATAAAAAAAATATATTTTTAAGAATCGGAAGCGGGCTTGGAGCATTATACGGATCGATAAATTACGCGGCGGATTTGCTTTCCTATTCACGTATTATGGCTCTCGGAATGGCTTCGGCGGTAATAGCAAGCGTTGTAAATCTAATGTCAACGCTTCCCGGTAAATCTGTGATCGGGTATGTATTAATGGCGGTTATATTGCTTGTAGGCCATACGCTGAACATTGCGATAAACTTACTAGGAACATTTGTCCATACAAACAGATTGCAATACATTGAGTTTTTCGGGAAATTTTATGCCGATGGCGGACGTCCTTTTAAACCGATAAAACCTCAGACACAATATTCGCGTATAAAAACCGAAACCAAAAAGAAATAAAATCTTTTTTTTGATCCAATTGTTTTGGCTACTTTTTCAAAACAAAAAATAAATCCGCAAAAAAATAAAGCATTAGCAAAAATCAAATGTTTTGGTTACTTTTTCAAAAAGTAACAAGCGTCTCCTCGCTTCCCCGTATTTTAATCTTCCGGAACGACACAGGGGTCGTTCCCTACTTCCAGAAAGACACAGGGGTCGTTCCCTACGATAAATCAAATGTTTTGGTTACTTTTTCAAAAAGTAACAAGCGTTTCTGTTTCAAAAAATATATTAAACACCAGCAAGGAGAAAATAAAAAATGGTAGAATTAGTTTCACAAAACGGAATAGTTACAATGGCGCAGCTTTTTAACTCTGTTTTCACAGGACAAAACTTAGCTATGTTCGGAGCTTTCTTTGCCGCCGCTTTTGCCGGCTGGGGAAGTGCTAAAGGCGTTGGAAACGCTGCTGTAGCCGCAAACGGATTGCTGTCAGAAGATCCGGATATGTTCGGAAAAACGTTGCTTTTAGTCGCGCTTCCCGGAACACAGGGGATATACGGGCTTATAACAGCGTTCCTTATCATGTTAAAAGCGGGTATAATCGGAACGGCAGTAGAACTTACGCCCGCGCAAGGTATGTATTTGCTGCTCGCGTGTCTTCCCATAGGTCTTGTCGGTTTAATTTCCGCAGGTTATCAGTCAAAAGCGGCTATCGGCGGTATTAACATGATAGCAAAACAAAAGGATCAAGTCGGTAAAGCTATCACAAACACAGCGCTTGTTGAAACATACGCAATTCTGGCTCTGCTTGTCTCCCTTTTAATGATAATATTCGCTAAGATATAATTTTTATAAAATGAACGGTATAGATAAGATAATCACACGGATTATAACAGACGCGGAAGAATATGCGAAGAATATTATATCCGATGCGGAAATTGCGGCGGAAGATATAATAGCAGACGCAGAAACAGCAGCCGCCGCTGCCCGTAACCGTGCAAAAAAACAAATAGAAGGCGAATGTTCCGATATAATGGCACGCGCTGAATCCGCAGCCGTAACCGAACGCCGGAATATAATACTTTCAGAAAAAAGCGATATAATAGATTCGGTTTTTGAAAACGCAAAGAAAAGAATTGCCGGATTGCCGCAGGCTGACTACAATAAATTTTTAGCTTCGGTTCTGGATTCGGTAATAGAAAACGCCGATAAATATGATATTCCGGAAAATGAAGAATTTATTATATCTTTCAACAAAAAAGACCAGATAATCGGACAGGAAATGATAAAACCATACGGCAAAAGAATCAGAGCGGAAGAAACACCAGCATTGATTGACGGAGGCTTTATCATAAAACGCGGTGATATAACGGTTAACTGCTCGGTTTCGGTTATGGTTGACAGTTACCGTGAAAGTCTTGAGACAAAACTTTGTTCGATATTATTTAAAAACGTTGATATAAGATAAGGTAGCATTTTTAATGGCTAATAAATACAACGAACAGGATTATATATACGGTTCCGCACGCATATCGGCTGTAAACGCACGGTCTGTTCCGCCGGATAGATTTCAAAGAGCCGCGGAAGCCGTTTCGTCTGCCGAAGCAATGAGGATTTTTGAAGAGAACGGAATCCCCAACATAAACAGCGGCGATACCGAAAAAGCACTTTCCGCTATGCTTGACGGAACATATGATATTTTAAAATCCTGTTCACCCGATCCGCATGTTTTCGATATGATGCGTTATCCTTATGACTGCCATAATATTAAATCCGCGGTAAAATGTTCATTTAAAAATATAAATCCGGGTCATTTGCTTTATAATGTCGGAACTGTTCCGCCGCAGGATATACAGCGCATGGCACGTGAACGTGATTTTTCCATGCTGCCGCATAATATGGCAATTGCCGCCGCCGAAGCTTTTGAAGTTTACAGCAGAACAAGTGATCCGCAGCGGATAGATATCGCAGTTGACAGAGCCTGTTATCTTGACATGGAACGCTGCGCGGAAGAAGTGAATATTCCTTTTTTGAAAAAATTTGTTGAATACAAAGCGGATATTACAAACATACTGACTTGTATCAGGCTTATAAAAATGAATGCTTCCCAATCGGCAATGTATGAGCATATGATTCCGTGCGGTATATTAAATATAAGTTTTTTTGAACAGGCGTTCAAGCATGAAAGCATCCGCGAAAGAACGGCGGCTCTTATAGAATCTGCCGCATCAACCAGATATAATTTGAAAATATCTCCCGCATGCGAATCCATGACGGAAATTGAGAGGGCATGTGATTTAAAACTTCCGCAGTTCACACGTGAAGAAGCCAGACAGAAGTTATACGGCGCGGAAATATTGGCTTCCTATGTCACCTGCCGTGAAACGGAAATTAAAAATATAAGAATTGTGCTTTCCGGACGCGCGGCTTCGCTTGAAGCGGAAACAATAAAAAGCAGGCTCAGAATATAACATTCTTGAGTCTTGATATTTGATTCTTGGGAGTTTTGGTGAATTTTAATGTATAAAATAGGCATTATAGGAGACAAAGACAGCGTGCTTGGGTTTTTGGCGGTGGGATTTACCGTTATGTGTGCCGAAAACAGCAAAGAAGCGCTTGAACATTTACGCGATATGGCAAATAACCGGGAAAAAGATCCGCAAAAATCTTTTGCTGTTATTTATATAACAGAAAATTATGCCGAAGAACTTGAAAACGAAATTGCTGTCTACAGAGACCGTCCGATACCGGCAATTATAGCAATTCCATCCAAATCTGGGCGGACCGGTTACGGAATGGCAAATATAAAAAAATCCGTGGAGCACGCGGTCGGAGCGGATATCCTCTGATAAACGGAAATTAAACGGGAATTTCGTTCCGTATATCCGCAGCCGCAGCCGCAAAAAGAACGCAAATCCGGAAAACAGATAACCTTTATATAAGATTTAATATATAAACGAGGCTCATATACAAATGGTAGAAGGTAGAATAGTAAAAGTATCAGGTCCGCTTGTCATCGCAGAAGGTATGCGGGAAGCAAATATGTTTGACGTTGTACATGTCGGTGATATGGCACTGGTAGGAGAAGTTATTGAAATACACGGCGACCGCGCTTCAATACAGGTTTATGAAGAAACAGCGGGACTCGGACGCGGAGATAAAGTTATATCAAGCGGCGCTCCGCTTTCGGTAGAGCTGGGACCCGGTCTTATTGCTAATATATACGACGGCATACAGCGTCCGCTTGTAAAGCTGCGCGAAAGCACCGGAGCCAACCTTAAAAAAGGGATAACCGAACCGGCGCTTGACCGCGATATCGTATGGCATTTTGAAGCCGATGCCAAAGCGGGCGATGAAGTCAGAGGCGGCGATATCTACGGAACTGTTATGGAAGGCGAGCTTGTCAAGCATAAAATTATGGTCCCCCCGAATATTTCGGGTAAAATTATATCAATATCAAGCGGGGATTACCGCGTAACCGATGTTATCGGAAAATTGCAGACAGAAAAAGGAATCACGGATATCACGCTTTTACAAAAATGGCCCGTACGCCGTGCCAGACCTTATATAGAAAAGCTTCCTCCGAACGAACCGTTAATTACCGGTCAGAGAGTTATCGACGCTTTGTTCCCGATAGCAAAAGGGGGTACAGCTTGTATTCCGGGGCCTTTCGGGTCAGGAAAAACCGTTACGCAGCATCAGCTTGCCAAATGGAGCGACGCTGATATAGTTGTGTATGTCGGATGCGGTGAACGCGGAAACGAAATGACGGATGTTCTGCTGGAATTTCCGGAGCTTAAAGACCCTAAAAGCGGAAAATCACTTATGGAACGCACCGTGCTTATAGCTAATACTTCAAATATGCCCGTTGCCGCCCGCGAGGCTTCTATTTATACCGGAATTACGATAGCGGAGTATTTCCGCGATATGGGCTATTCCGTCGCGGTTATAGCGGATTCGACTTCAAGATGGGCGGAAGCGCTGCGCGAAATGTCCGGACGCCTTGAAGAAATGCCGGGAGATGAAGGTTATCCGGCTTATCTGACTTCGCGTCTCGCTCAATTCTACGAACGCGCGGGAATGGTCGTATGCTGCGGAAGTGATAAGAGAATAGGCGCGCTTTCGGCTGTGGGAGCGGTTTCGCCTAATGGCGGAGACTTGTCGGAACCGGTAACCCAGGCTACACTGCGTATAGTAAAAGTATTCTGGGGGCTGGAAGCCACTCTTGCTTACCGCCGTCATTTTCCGGCGATTAACTGGCTTAACTCCTATTCGCTCTATAATGACCGATTGAAACAGTGGTTCGGTGAGAATGTATCAAAAGACTGGTCGGCTGCTATTTCTGAAACGATGAGGATTTTATCTCTTGAAAATGAGCTTGAGGAAATTGTAAGGCTTGTAGGAATTGACGCTCTTTCCTCCGACGACCGTTTGATTTTGGAAACGGCAAGATCTATAAGAGAAGACTTTTTGCAGCAAATGGCTTTTGATCCGGACGATTCATATACTACTTTAAATAAACAATACGCTCTGATCACACTTATTCTTTCCTTTTATAAAAAAGCGAAGAACGCCGTTTCGCTGGGAGCTGATATTGAAAGCGTTTCCAATATTCCGTGCCGTGAAGCTATAGGACGCGCAAAAACAATATCCGAAGCAGGGTATGTAAATGAATACGCCAAAATATCGCAGCAGATGGATACAGAGCTTGATTTATTGATAGTACGCAGATAAATTTTTTTGCGGAATTTTTCCGCAGGTGGGATATAAGATATAATGATAAAAGAATATAAAACAATTCAGGAGGTTGCCGGGCCTCTGATGATGGTTCGTGATGTTGAAGATGTTAAATACGACGAACTCGGAGAAATTATATTGCCGGACGGAGAACGCCGCCGCTGCCGTGTGCTTGAAGTAAACGGAAAAGACGTTCTCGTGCAGCTTTTTGAAAGCGCTGCGGGAATAAATATTGTCCATTCAAAAGTAAGCTTTACCGGTCACGGAGTACAGCTCGGTGTATCGCAGGATATGCTCGGACGTGTTTTCTCGGGTATGGGTGAACCCATTGACAACGGACCGCGTATTATAGCCGATGAAATGCTTGATATAAACGGAACGCCGCTGAATCCCGCCGCAAGAACTTATCCGGATGAATTTATTCAAACGGGAGTTTCTACCATCGACGGGCTTAACACCCTCGTCCGCGGGCAAAAATTACCGATATTTTCTGGCTCCGGTATGCCTCACGCAAATCTTGCGGCTCAAATTGCGCGTCAGGCAAAAGTTCTTAATTCGTCATCGCGTTTTGCCGTTGTTTTCGCCGCCGTCGGTATAACATTTGAAGAAGCGGATTTCTTTATCTCCGATTTTAAAAAGACGGGAGCTATAGACAGAACTGTTCTGTTTATAAACCTTGCTTCCGATGCCGCTATCGAACGTATATCGACACCCCGTATGGCTCTTACAGCCGCGGAATATCTCGCTTTTTCATGTGATATGCACGTTCTTGTCATAATAACAGACTTAACAAACTACGCGGAGGCTCTGCGCGAGGTTTCGGCGGCAAGAAAAGAAGTACCCGGAAGAAGAGGTTATCCCGGATATTTGTATACGGACCTGGCGACGCTGTATGAACGCGCCGGAAGAAAATACGACAGCGAAGGTTCAATTACCTTGATACCGATTCTTTCAATGCCTGAAGATGATAAAACCCACCCGATTCCCGACTTGACCGGATATATTACAGAGGGACAGATTATCCTTTCCCGTGAACTTTACCGGAAAGGAATGACGCCTCCGGTAGATGTTTTGCCGTCGCTTTCCCGTTTGAAAGATAAGGGTATAGGAGAAGGGAAAACAAGAGGGGATCACGCCAATGTAATGAATCAGCTTTTCTCGAACTATGCGAGAGGCAAGGAAGCTAAAGAATTAATGGTGGTGCTGGGAGAAGCAGCCCTGACTCCAACAGACCGGTTATATGCGAAATTTTCCGATGAATTTGAAAAGAGATATATAAATCAAGGTTTTTACGAAAACCGGACGATAGAAGATACGATGAGAATTGGGTGGGAACTGCTCAGCCTTTTCCCGCGCAGCGAGTTAAAACGTATTAAACCGGAATATCTGGATAAGTATTACAAGGCGGCGCAATAAGGTTATGACAGAGATCAGAGTAAATCCGACGCGTATGGAACTGAAGAAGCTTAAAAACAGAAGAAGCACCGCAAAACGGGGTCATAAGCTTTTAAAAGATAAACGCGACGAATTGATGAGACAATTTTTGGAAATAGTCAGGCGTAATAAAATTTTACGTGAAAAAGTTGAAGCGCAGCTGGAAGCGGTGCACTCCAGTTTTTCTGTGGCTGCGGCTGTTTCATCTCCCGCTATGCTTGAAAGCGCGCTGATGCTTCCCAAAAAAGACGGCGAACTTGATGTTAATTACAAAAACCTGATTAGTGTGAGCGTTCCCGTATTCAATTACAACTCAGCCGGTTCCGGATCCGTTTCTGATAAGAGAAGCTTCGGAGCGGCGCAGGATACGGATAATATGTATTCGTCATTAAACTACGGATTCGCTTTTACATCGGGAGAACTGGACAGCGCGGTCGCCGGACTTACGGCATTGCTTCCTGATATGATTGCGCTGGCGGAATCGGAAAAATCCGCGCAGATGCTTGCGGCAGAAATAGAAAAAACACGCCGCCGTGTAAACGCGCTCGAATATATTATGATACCTCAGTACGACAGCGCCATAAAACGCATAACAATGAAGCTTGATGAAAACGAAAGAGGCAATACTACCCGCCTGATGAAGGTAAAAGATATGATGCTGCAGGCTCACATCGAAGGAAAAAGATAAAAAACATTTATAGCGTTAAAAAACATTCCGGTTTCGTTTCCGATTTGTTCCGCTGTATCAAAAAAACGCGCTGCTTTTACGGTTCATCCGTTTCGGAGGCGCGTTTTATTTTTTTGAATTTTTATTTTCCGCCGCCGTTTTTTCTAAGATGTCATGTTATTTTAAGCGGAGGCTTCGTATATGGATTTAATCAATTTTTTATTTTCATACATAAGCTTGTCTGCTTCCGTGAATTTATCTTTGAAGCTTTCTGCTTCGGTTGTTTTTATCGAATAACCCGCGGCGACTTCAAGCTTAAAACGATCGCCCGAAAAATTACCGAATTTTTCTTTTGCCGTATGTATTACATTTCTTATAATATCTTCATTTGTATTCGGCAGCAGATAAATAAATTCATCTCCTCCTATGCGGGCTAAAAATCCTTTTGCAGGACAGCATGTCTCAAGAATTTTCGCTGTTTCCTTAAGCATACTGTCTCCGCATGAATGTCCGTTTAAGTCGTTTACTTTTTTTAGTCCGTTTAAGTCGTATACGACGATCCCTAGCGGATAACATGATAAGCAGTCGAGCTGCTTCTGCGCTTTTTCAAAGGATGTACGGTTATTGATTCCGGTAAGCGAATCGATTCCGGCACGCTTCTCAAGCTGCTCCTGAAGATAGCGGTTTTGACTGACATCTGTAAAAACAGCCGAATAACCTATTATATTCTTTTTGGAATTTATTATTGCTTTTTTTCTCATGTAGAAGATATAGGTTTTCTTTCCGTCTTCAAATTGATAATCGATACCTGTTTCTTCCGGGTTGTGGTTTTCAAAATAATGATACTCTTTCGGTGAGAAGATATTTAAGATTTCATCAAATGTTTTATTTTTGAGAGAGATATTATGAAAAGAAAACCAGTTCTCCGCATTTTCATTTATTTCTATTATTTTGTCGTTTGTATCCATAATCAATATCATATCTTCAAGCTGTTCAAAAACCCATTGCCTTGAAAAATTTATAAAATATGATTTTGGATTGTTTAGAATAGCCGAAAAATAAAACACAACTGATATATTGGCAAAGATTACGGTCGGATCAAGGGATACGGGAAATACATTCAATAACGTGAACACATTTCCGGTAATTGAAGCAAACAAGCCGCTTGCGAACAAAACAAGCGATAAATAATTATATTTCGGTATCTTAAAAAGGTAATATATCATCAAACTGATACTAGCTAAAGTTATGATATAACAATATACCGTATGAATCCAAAATCCGATACCGTATTTCAAGTATACTTCCCGTACCGGAGCTAAATTGATAATTTCAAAGCTTTCAAAGATTAAATTATGACTTTCTGCTGTCAAAGATAAAATCGTTGTGAGAAGAGGAATTACGAAAAGCAGAGAAACTATAAAGTTCGGGATTTGTCTGCGTACACGGAAAAATCTGTTTGTCATTGTAAATAAAATCGGGGGTATTAAAGCGATCGGAGGGAAAAACAGGGCATAATAGCCTTTTAGCAAAGCGGGGTTTTCCGTTAAATCCCATATAATATATGTAACGGTCCATAATACAACCATTGCGGCTAAAAATATAAACCAGTTTTCTTCTTCCAGCTTTTTTCTTTTTGTTAAAATAGAAATCAACGCACTTAAAGTAAAAATTACAAAAACAATATATACTGTTACAGCGGAAATGTTTGTCATGTACTTATTTCTCCGTTTGGGCATTACTATACCAATTGTATTATAATATAATACATTCTTTTTCATAAAAAATCAATAATATTTAATAAAACATTATAAATATATTAAATATTATCGAAAATAATTATTTTATAATGCACAAATCAGATGATTATAAGATTAATATGACAATTATATCCTAGAAAAATTCACATTATAAAAGTAAAATAAAACATATAAAATAAAAACAACGGAGAGAGTTTTTATGGAGTCAAAAGAAAATTCAAGTGTAAAAATAAATCGATCAAAAATAATAAACGATCACTACAAGGGTTCCGGCGGTGTTTATCACGGCTTTTCTTTCATGCCGGGAAACGAGGCTATGGGACTTTGCGGTGAAGCGCGTGAACGTGAACTGCGCCGTGTGGAGGAAATGCAGCTGAAAGTTGCGCGTACTTGGTTCCGCCCGGATTATTCACGCGAAATGATGGAAAAATTTAATTTGTGGCTAGATGAAATGAAGCGTCTCGGAGTCGAAGTCGCCATTCAGTCGGCATGGTGGTTTACAAAGGATGTCTGGTATTTCGCGCATGAAAAACACAATGATCCGACCTATACGCAAAGTATTGACAACTTTAAAGCATGCAGTAAAAAGCTTGCTAACTGGATAGCAAAGGCTCTCGAATATTTTATTGTCGTCCGCAATTACACTCACATAAAATATCTCGTGCTTTTCACCGAACCCACAAGCTATGAATCGGGACCTGTTCCGCAGGGACTTACCTTGCTTTTAGCATATGAAATATGCTGCCGCGCTATACACGAAAAATTAATTGAATACGGTTTGCGCGATAAAATAAAGCTTATGGGTCCGAACGGCGTTTTTATTAAATATGAAGACGAGCAGCTGAAATATGCCGTCGAAAAAATGAACGATATAATCGATATCTATTCAATGCATACATACGCCTGGAGCGATTCAAGCTGGATGAAAAATCCCGATTTCATTATGTCGGATTATGACGGATGGCTGAAACATGTTAAATATTTAAAAGAAATAACAGCTCCGACAGGAAAACCGCTGTGGTTTGACGAATACGGCTTGAGCGCAGTTTCGGAAATCGGCGAAAAATTGCGTTCCGATCCTAAATACGGAAACTTTATAGCTCAGGCAAACACGGCTTTTATCAACGGAGGAACATACGGTTCCTTTATTTGGCTTCTGTTCGATCAAAAATATTTTTGGGATACCACAAACAACGATTCTTTCCATAACGGAGTGCACCGCTGGGGTACTGCCTATATGCCCGGTGATGATGTTCCCGAACCGTTTAATGTAAGACCGGTTTGGTATATGCTTTCGCTTATTTCAAAATATATGTCGGACGGAGATTCCGTTGTATATGAGACCATAACGGAAGGAAAAATCTGCGCTTGTTCTGCCGGAGCGCAAAACGGAGATTTTTTATCGCTTCTTATCGTCAACCGGGAAGAAGAAAGTGTGACGGTCGAAATCGAATCCGGTGTATCAGGCTTATCATGTTATTTATATGATCCCGCAAATATAGAATGTTTGCCCGATAAATATATGCTGGAAAGCTGCTGTACGATTGAAAATTCATCCTTCAAACTAACGCTGCCCCCTCTTGCGGCAATTGTTTTGACAAATAAAAACAAATAAAATCAAATAAAAACAGGTGATGACAAAGAATACAAAAAAACTTTGTTATCACCGTTTATAATATAAAGATCTAAAAGCCGTTCATCAGGGTAAAATTTTAATATTTTGGTACTTTTTTAAAAAGTACAAACGTTCCTGTCTTCGTTCCGTTCCAAATAATCAGTCGTTCTTTTCAAAAGTATCAATAAGCTTGTTTAACTTTGCCGTCATGGATTTCAAATATTTGTCATAAGTTGAAGCTAAATTTCCGGTAGTATATCCGGTCCATATTACGCTCGATATTCCAAGATCAAAAATATCGCTTATTTCGTATGTAATTGAACCTTTGATAATATCCAGCATTACGGGCGAATCTTCATCTCTCATGCGTTTTGTTTTAATAGTGGTCTCATAATATGCGGGAAGAACTGTTTTTGATGAAAGCCATGACATGTATTCGAGAATAATTCCGGTGCGTTCCAGATCTAAATTAGTAATGGGCAGAGCCATACTGGTTGTATACGGATCAAGGCGGTGGCTGTAGTTTTCCTGTGCCGAATCATATTTCGGGTTAGGAGTTATACCGTAATCGGATTCCATATCTTTAAAGGTTTGTGTTACTCCGATTCCGTTTTGTACGAATAGGAAATGGTCTGTTGTAAAGAGCGCTCCGCGGCAATAATCAAAATAATGTGCGTATCCTTGAATTGAAGCCCCTTTGGAAACCTGTTCATAAGTTATAGCGTAATCTTTGTTGTCCAATACTTCTTTGCACATTTCCATTACTTTTACTGTTTTTTCCGTCATAAACGCAAGCTGCGGTATTCCGTTTTCGTCATTTACAGTATTGCGTATTCCCGATCCTTTCAAAAAGTATTGGATATTGCTGTTTGATTCCCCGCCCTCCGCCAATATTCCGAACTGATCTTCCTTATCCATGATGCCGTCTCCGTTGAGGTCGTCTGATACTGAACTTATCATGTTGAGAACAACATCAAGCGTCCATGTGTTTGTATATACTTTTTCGTAGGGATTCGGCAGGTTATAGTCTTCAATCAGTTTTTTGTTGAAGTAAAGAAGTCTTGCTCCGCTCATGTTCTGCATACTGATATCACTTGCCATAAAATAAAGCTTGCCGGCGACAGTGAGCTGTTCCATGGCATTCTTCTCCCAGTATTTCGCATCCAGCGTTACATTCGGAAGGGTATGGAAATTTATGAAATATCCGCTGTTGATAAGTCCGGTCATTGCGTTTTTGGATTCATAAATAACATCGTAAACGTGTTCGTCCGAAACAATAGAATTTCTTATTGTGGAAGTAACATCTTTGTTTTCAACTCCGTTTATTAAAATATTAAATTTATCCTCAACACTGCGGTTTCTTTCCAGTATTTTGTCGTTTATTATTTCTCCGTCAAATTCTTCAGTATAAACATATTTTTCATCGTAGTCATAACCTGTCATGCGTATTAAAAATGTAAAATTTCCGCCTTCTCCGTTATACTCGGGAAGTGAAGGCTCAGGATTTTCATCAGAAGTGCTTTCGTCTTCAGTTATTGCGGTTGTATCGGTAGTTTCTTTTGTTTTTGCATCTGAATCTTCAGCGCAGGAGAAAAAGCATCCCGAAACAATCAAAAGCAATAAACTCAAAGCAATTACGGATTTTGTTTTCATAATGATTGAAATCTCCTTAATTATTTGTAAATATCGACCACATTTATTAAAACAATTATATTATACAGTATATCTTAAAAAAATCAATACCTAAAAATGATTTTTTTTAGCATCTCTTACGGCGGCAAAGTGCCGCACCTGCGGAAAGCAAAGGTTACGAGGACGCGGTCGCTTTTAAAAAAAGCAAAGGTTACGAGGACGCGGTCGCTTTTAAAAAAGCTCCGCAAAACTTTATATAACTTTTATATTAAAATTATATATTATTTATCAAATGTACCGCTTAACCCAAAAAGGTACGAAGGAGGGAAAATGTCTTTTCTGCATACAAGTAAAATATGTGCCGCCGGAGGAATACCCGCGCTGAATGTTGACGGTAAAGTTATTCCGGCTGCCGCTTATATGAGTTATTTTAACGAAAGAGCTAAATACAAAAGCTTTGCAAAAGCAGGCTATAAATTATTTTCTGTACCTGTATATTTTGCCGGAAGATCAATAAACGTGACAACTGATATATCACCTTTCAGAAAAGGGATTTTTGATGATCCGGAAAACCCTTATTGGGATGAATTTACTAACGAACTGGACGCGGTTATCTCCGTTTGCCCGGATGCAATGATATTTCCCCGGGTAAATATTATGATGTCGCAATGGTGGGAGGATTCTCATCCGGACGAATTAAATTATCTTGATGATAAAACTGTTTGCCGCGAAAGCTTTTCTTCTGATGTTTGGAGGCATGACGCCGGTGTTTTGCTCACCGAATTTATAAAGTATATAGAAAAAACACCTTACGCCGCAAATATCATAGGTTTCCATATAGCTAACGGTACAACGGAAGAATGGTTTCATTTCGGATACGGCAGGGGAGGGTTGGGAAAATGCTCCGAGAGGGGTTTTCTCGATTATTTAAAAAGAAACAAAAGCGGTTCTCATAACAATAGTTATCTGGGAGCGGATGATAATATTTCATATTACAATGAAAATTCCACGGGGGATGTTATTAAAGTTTTCGGCGCATCAAACAATCAAAATTCCGAAATAAAATCTATACCGGATTTTTCGGTGTACGATAACGGTAAAGCCGAACATAACGATTTTCCGGTCATAAAATTTATCGAATACACAAACGATATAGTCGCCGATTCAATTTGTTACTTTGCCTCTCTTCTGAAAAAATTGACCGGAGGAAAACTCGCGGTCGGGACTTTTTACGGATATACGCTTGAAATTTGCGACGGCAGATTCGGAACTCATGCCTTAAAAAAGGTTCTCGAATGTCCGGATATTGATTTTATATCTTCTCCTGTATCATACTTGAGACAAAGAACACCCGGAATTGACGCCGCTTATATGGGTGTATATGATTCTATACTGCTCCACGGAAAGCTTTATATGGCTGAAAATGATAACCGGACGCATCTCACACGCCCGCTGGAAGAATGCAGAAAGAATTCCTGTGTTCCCGGAACATACCGCGGCGGGGTTTGGGAAGCTCTGCCGGATCTTGATACTTCTTTGAATGTGTTAAGGAACGCTTTTGCGCGTAATATCACTCACGGCGCGGGTTTTTGGTGGTTTGATATGTGGGGCGGATGGTATGAAGATAAAAAAATAATGGAGGATATGAAAATCTTCCGTAAACTGCTGGAAAAATCTCTGGAAGAAAAACAGCGTTCCTGCGCCACCGAAGTCGCGGTTATTGTATCAGAACAAGCCTACAGATATACAAACCCGAAGCATCCGGATATCAGTCTTTCAAACGGGGATAACAGAATACCTTTAGGTTTTGCCGGCGCTCCTTATGATGTATATGATATTTATGATTTGTGGAAGCTTCCCGCAAAAAAATACAAATGCTTCATTTTTCTGCGTATAACCAATTTTTATACGGAAGCTTTCAGTTTCGCGGCAAATTATCCGGATAAGCTTTTTTTGTTTAACTGCGGATATGATAAAATTGAAAGGGAAGAGAACATCAGGTATACTGAAATTGTGCTTACTCCGGAAATTTTGCGTTCATTCTACCGGGAAGCGGGAGTTCATGTTTATATTGAAACAAATGATGTAATACACGCGGGCGGAGGTTATGTGGCTCTTCATGCGGCTTCGGCGGGGGTAAAAGAAATAAACTTGCCGGATTTTACCAGAGTTGAGCCTGTTCTTCCTTCCGGGAAAACGGTTTTTGATTCAAAAATAACCGATGAATTTAAATTGTATGAAACTAAAATATACCGGGTCGGATAATTTCATGATACGAGGGGTACGGTCGCTTTTTTGCGAAAAAAAAGCTCCGCAAAAAACGTAATTTGGGTGATAAATAAATTTTTGCAAATAAAAATAAAACGCGCCGCAGCGGTTTTACATGCTGATACGGCGCTTATCTTTTGTTTTGGCAAAAGAAATATGAAATTGTTAAATCAACGGTTTGGTTTATATTATTACGGCTGTTCCCGAAACGGTAACCATAAGCATACCGTTGTCGCTGCCCAGAACTTCGTAATCCATTTTAATTCCTACTACCGCGTTTGCTCCGAGAGAAGCCGCGCGGCTTTCCATTTCCGCTATAGCCGAACTTCTTGCCTGTATCAGTTCCTCTTCATATGTGCCGCTTCTTCCGCCGAAAAAGTTTGATATACCGGCGACGAAATCTTTTACAAAGTTTATTCCGGCAATTACTTCACCGAAAACAATTCCCCGGTACTCGCGTATCGGCTTTCCCTCGATTGTGGGTGTGGTTGTTATTATCATGTATCTATCCTTATTTTACATTGTTTTTTAAGAATGTGTCTATTATCTTCTGGAGAGCATTATTAGCGCTTTTTTCGTTTTGAGCGTATGCCGAGGCAAAGTTGATTTTGTTTTTCTCAAAACATCCGTAATAGAACGTGTTTTTCATTAAAATTGTGCTTAGCTTATCATCGTACGCGAGCGGGAAAGTATCGCGGATATTTCCGTGGATTATATCAATCATCTGCGCCGAATAGTCGTCACGGGTGTATTTTATTTTAAGCGCGGTTTCATAATAAGCGGGCAGAACTATATTTTTGGTTTCGCGTCCTAGAACTTCCAGAACCGCGCTGATATATTCCATATCGGAGGTTGTTATCGGTATAACGCCGATTTCGGTTGTATCGTGCGAGCTTGTCACATAGAAAGGCTGTTCTTCGTCCAGCTTGGGATAAGGTACGATTCCGACATCATGTTCCATAGCGCGCAGATCCTCAAATGAACCGATTCTCTGGTTGCCGATGAACAAGGCTGTTCCGCTTTCAAATTTAAGCAGGTCACTGCTGATTGTCGTCATTGAACCTTCGTTGTAAAAAATATTAAGTACTTTTTCGGCAAGCTTTAATGAACGTTCGTTGTTTACCGTTATTTCCGGAATACCATCGCTGTCGCGTGTTATAAATCCTACGTTTCCCGAAAGAATGAAGGGACTTGAGGGTCCCCAAATTTGAATCGCAATATAACCGAGCTGGTCATCCGCGTCTTTTTCGTTGTTGCCGTTCAAATCGGAATATGCGCCTTTGATATATTCGGACAAGCGGTCGATAGTCCATTTATTGTCGTTTACGGTATTGTATATCTCGTCTGTTTCGTGGTATATGTTTTCCATTAAGTTTTTATTGAAATAAAGGGCG
This sequence comes from Eubacteriales bacterium, assembly GCA_031549925.1. GTDB lineage: Bacteria > Bacillota > Clostridia > Oscillospirales > CAG-272 > JAVBPA01. Next base: position 6,381 of record JAVBPA010000016.1, on the reverse strand, counting down.
TGAGCGCTGCGGAGAACGTCGATAAAATAGTCGCCCGCCAGAATAAACATGACTTCGTTTCCGATTGTCAAATCAGCCATGTAATCATATGACCAGTATGATTGCGTGAAATCAAAATGCTGACCTGTCAGAACGTTTGTAAAATAACCCTCAAGCGAAAGAGCGGCTATCGGGAAAAGATCGTTTATTATCAGGTCGTAGACATCGTCGGCAGAAGTAACAAGCTTGGTTATGTTGTTTGCCACTTCATTATAAACTAAGTTTACTCCTTCAAATTTGAATTTTATATTCAATTTTTCTTCGACAGCCCGGTTGCGTTCAAAAGCCGAGTCGTTTACTACATCTCCGGTTTCCTCTTCCGGTCCTTGTATTAAATAGTTGGAGTTTCCGACTCCGGAAGCGTCGTTTGTACTGGTATAAATACGGAAATCCCGTCCTTCATAATTAAAGCCTTCAAACGGATCAACTTCAACCTGTTCCGTTCCGTTTGTTGTCGTGACGCTTTCACCTGTTTCTTTTTTCGGAGATGAGCATCCTGCCAAAATGGCAAACATCATCGAAAAGATAATCAGAAACGAAAAAATTTTAAGCTTCATCTTTTTTATCCGATCCTATTTTTTATTAAATATTTATAAAATAAAATATCATTATCATTGAAGACACGCTTTATGTATGATATAATGATTTTAACAATTCAATTATACGCCTGTTAATATAAAAAGTCAATAAAATGAATTGTTTTAATATGACATATCAAGTATAAAATTTACAGCGTTATATATTTATCCAAAAAATAAATCATAAAGAAAGGTTATTCACATGTACGACTGCGATATTTACACCCGTCCGGTTTGGGAAGGCGATATAATTTATTCGGAAAGTATTCTCCCGCTGGACAGCCGTGATGTTCCGCTCCTTTCCGCTCCCGAAGAAATCATTTCAGTAACCGACGCGAGATGCGAGAAAACATTTTATGAGGGAAAGGATTACATTGTAAAAAACGGTATTCTTCACATACCGGAGGGCTCGGATATAGTTATAATGCCCTGGAGCGATTACAATCCGCAGGAAAAATCTCCTAACCCTTATACCGCAGCCGGATTTACCTGCCGCGACGGAGGATTTTTAATGTTTGCGGAAGGTGCGGAGTTCCACAACCGTCAGTACAGTGTTACATACAAACGCAGGGAAGCATGGGACGGATATATCCCGTCAGCCTCCCCGGAAAAACTGCCTAAAACCAAAGCTCTGCTGAGAGAGGGAAAAGCTTTTACGTTCGGATTTTTAGGGGACAGCATAACGGTCGGCGCGAATTCCTCCGGGCTTGTTAACGCGCCTCCGAATGCTCCGATTTGGCCGGAAATGATTTGCGGAAAATTAAAATTACAATACGGCTGCGATATAAAATATGTAAACCGCGCTGTAGGCGGAACGACCTCCGCGTGGGGAGCTGAGAATACAATAAACTTTTTTGAGGAAAATATTCCGGATGTCTTTGTTATTGCTTTTGGTATGAATGACGCTTCCGGCGGTGTTCCGAACAATGTTTTCCGCGATAACATCCGTTTGATAGCGGATAAAATTTTGTCGCTCAATCCCGGCTGCGAAATCATATTTGTATCAACCACTCTTCCGAATCCGCTTGCCAATCAATTTGTCCGCGACCATGAAACCCATGAGGAGCTTCTTTCGGAGCTTATGAATGAATACGGCGTTTCGTCCGAACTTGCGCGTGTGACAACAATACATAAATATCTTCTCAAAAAGAAACGTTATTTTGATATGACGGGAAATAATATAAATCACCCGAACGATTTTTTAGCCCGCGTTTACGCACAGACCTTGCTTGCCCTCATGAAACCGTAAACGCAACCGTAAACCCAACCGTAAACGCAACCGGTTTGTAAATAGTAATGCAAAACGGAAACGAGTAGTTTGCGGCGTTCTGTAATTATATTTTTAATTCGGTAAAAATTTATCCGCCGCAAATACCAAACATAAAAAACCGGAGTCTGTTTAGCGGCGCGTTATGCGTGTTATACAGACTCTTTATTTTGTTTTATTTCAAAACTTTTGCGGAAAGCTTGATTTTTATTAAAATGAAATTATTGTTCGTTAACCAAAGCGTTATACACAATAGCCAGACGGTTCCATGTGGATTTGTCAACATGCCCTGAGGGCGGGATATTGTTTATAATTTGAAATTTGCGTAAATTGCGGACTGTTGGTTCATCCAGTTCGCCGTTTACCGTGAGCTGCGGAAAATCGTATAAAACTGCTATAGTGTTAAGCATTAATTGTATATACATTATTAAATCGAACATGAATCATGATACCTCCGCTGATGATAAATATTGATTGAAAGGAGATATCATATTCGGTTCTCTGTTTTGAGCCGCAATTTCAATGTATGTAATTGTTAAAGATGTAAATGTATCGTAGTTTACAATTCCGGTAATTTCGAGACCAGCCCATCTTTGAAATGATTTTACCGAATCAGCAGTTGAAGAAGCGAATATCCCGTCAATGTTTATCCGTTCTATTTCGGGAATAGCAATTGACAAAGCATACAGCATAGCCTGAATTTCCGCAATAATCCATTCTATCGGTGTACCCTGTCTCGGAATTTGCCTTCGTTGTAAATTCCATACATTATCATGTATTGTTTCGGTAATAATATTTGCCATTGATTTTTATAAAACCTCCATATTTTTACCTGCTGTTATTTCATTTGATTTATTGCTCCTGTATTATACGGAAATTTTTAGCCGCCGCTTAACTGCTGGCTGATTTCGTAACCGGGATATTGACCTAAATTAACATGTGTATCGGTATGTAAATCATCATAAAGAGAAGCAATTTCGTTCCATGCGGCAGCGTCAATGATTCCGTCGGCCGGAAGTCCCAGGTGTTCTTCCAGTGCCAAAACGGCAGCCAGGGTGTTTTCGTCAAAGATACTGTCACGCACTACCGGCGGAATTTCCGGATAAACACCCGATATATAGTTTATGTAATCCTGCAGATATCCGACGTCCTCTCCTTCGCTTCCGAGAAGAAGATTTCTTCCCTGGAACGGGCGTGCCTGGTTTATAAAAATGTTATCGGGGAGCGATCTTACAATCCCTATATACACATCATACAAGGTATTGAATGTATCGGGGCCTACGATTCCGTCAACGTTTAAATTATAAAGCCTTTGAAAATCACGGACAGATTTTTCGGTTGCGGGGCCGAAAATACCGTCCACTAAAACCGGAGAGACGTTATTTTCATATTGAGAAACAAAATTTAAAAAGTATTGTACCTGCGCTACTTCGGGTCCCCTGTTTCCGGCAAGCAGATAATCGGGATATTGTTTTGATACATCGTCATATAAAACGCCTTCGCTTGCAAGTTCGCAAACCCGTTTTACCGCGTAATAGACATATTGTATTTTATACCATGTGGCTTTTCCGACAATTCCGTCGACAACTAAATTGAAAGTGTTTTGAAAAGTGATAACCGCGTTTTCCGTATCAATACTGAAAATTCCGTTAACCGGATTTATTTTCGGTATATTGGGATAGTTGGTTGATATTCTGTTTAATCTTACTTGTATTGACCTTGTTTCATTGCTTATGTTGCCGAGCTGAAGCGGCCGCTGCGGATATGTGGGTATTATTGCTTGCACAGGGGTATTTGTAACGATTTCGATATCGTCTCCGTAATAACGGTACAGAATTTGGAGATAGCTTAATCCCTGCCGCGCGAGTTCATAGCTTCCCCATTGAGACATCCCCGCGCATTGGGTTGTGGTTCCGTTGCAGTACTGCGCGAAAAGAGGTTCTATTGTTCCGGTACGCCTTATGTAATTGTTGAAAAAGTCATCTACTAAATGTTCGATATTTTCAAAAATATTTCTTCCGCTGACATAGAATTGATCGTATTGTGTTATACTTGTTATATCGAAATCATAACCTCTGCTTCGGTAGTATTCGGTATATACCCTGTTTAGGGCATACGAAATTTGAGCTAATATATTCGCCTTCAAAGCTTCTTCCGGCCATGTCGGATAAATCTCGCTTGAAGCGACGTTTTTTATATAATCCGGAAATGTTACCGTTTCATTCGGAACATTTTCATCCGGAGCTCCGAGATGGACTGTTATAAAAACAGGTATATAAGGAAGCGAAGATATAAAAATCACCTCTTTCCTGCTCTTTTGAGAAAGCAGCAAAATTTATGGCTGTTGAGAGGGCTGCGGTCTGCTTTTTGAAAAAGCAGCAAAACATTTTTTCACTTGAATTATTTGATATGCCTGAAAAGCAGCAAGCATTTTTTTCGCCTTTTTTACCTAAAATAGGTTATTGATTTACAAATCAGGTAAATTTGAGTCATTGTGAATTATTTCATCAACCGGAATTACAATACTATCCGCTATTAGAGCTTTCGGAATTAAATAAACTGTTTGTATTGATGTTTGCCCCGCGTATACCTGTGTTCCGGCGCTTATTGTCGTATAATAACCTTCAATATTTGTTTGTACCGCATATATTGCACACGGATTTTCCGACCCGGGAATTTCAGTGTTTATTATAGGTTCGGCGGGAAGCTCTATGGGAATCGTTATTCCGCGGCGGTCTGTTTGAGATGAAGCTATCGCTTCTTTTTTTTCTTTTGTGGGGCCGATAACTGTCACCAGTACGTTTGATATGGGAATTGCTCCTCTTGCGGTACGCGTTTCTATGATTAAAAATCCGTAATCGTTTGAATCTGCCAACTTTATGTAATACCTCCTTTTTGTCTTTTATTTATATGTCATGATACTTATATATTATGACAGTATATAAAAAAAAGAACCGAAATTAATAAAAAATTAGGACAGAATAAAAAGGAATAGTTATATTTTTTACAATTGCCGAATTATTTTAATAACCTGCATGATATACACACGTTATATTTTATGATTTTATCTTTTAAACGTTACGGTTTTTTATTATTTAACACCGTGATTTTATGCGTTTATCGGTTTTATTATGTAATTCTGTGTTATAGATTTGTAAACAATGTAATAAATTATATTTATTCACGTTGACACTGATAGATGGATGTGATATAATTACATTGCAAATGTGAATATTAACGTGAATATCGTTATAATTTTGTTCTTTTTTCATCAATAATTTTAACAAATTAAAAATATTTTTGAATCGGACGAATTATATAATATAAAAAAACAATTATATATTTAGGTGGTGACAACTATAGTGAATTCCGAGAGAAGAGAAATAATTCGGGAATTACTGCAAAACAAGCCTTTCATTTCACTGCATGAACTTGAAATGCGCTTTCCAAACGTTTCATCAATGACTTTGCGCCGCGATATCGAGTATTTCGAAGAATTAAGCGAGGCTATTAAAGTCAGAGGCGGCGCACGTTCTATGAAATTTATAACAACCTCGATGGAAGATACATTCAGTCTCCGTATGAACGAAAATGTTATAGCCAAAGAAAAAGTTGCATATAAAGCAATTGCTATGATTGAAACGGGCAGATCTTTATTTTTGGATTCCGGGACGACAATGTTGAAGCTCGCGTCCCTGCTCCCCGACGAAAGGCTCACGATTACTACAACGGGTCCGAATATCGCTATAGAGCTGATAAAAAAGAGTATGCCGATTGTTAATATTGTAGGCGGAATGTTAAACCGTGACAATATTTCGGTTTCAGGCAATCAGTCAATACGCTTTTTGAATGACATAAATATTGATGTCGCTTTTATAGTTCCGTCCGGAATGTCGGCTCACGACGGCCTTACCTGCGGGAATTATATAGAATGTGAACTTAAAAAGCTTATTGTTGAAAAAGCAAGACGCGTCGTAGTTTTAATGGACACATCAAAACTTGATAAATCCCTGCCTTATACTTTCTGCGGTATCGGGGATATCGATGTTATAATATCCGAACGCGATCTTCCTGCGGATATAACCCGCATAGCTGTTGAAAATGAAGTTGAAATAATAATTGCTTAAAAATTGATATTATCGAAGCGGCGTTTTAGCTGCTTGAAAAAATATATATATAGTATTCCTGATACTTAATACTTAAATTTATAATTATTAATTATACAGAAAGGGTTAAAATAATTATGGCAGTACTTGTTATCATGCCGCGCCAGGGGCAAAGCGTCGAAAGCTGCGTTATAACCGCGCTTAATGTTAAAAAAGGCAGCGCTGTTACAGCCGGCGATGTTTTGTTTACTTATGAAACAGATAAATCATCATTTGACGAAAAAGCGCCCGAGAGCGGTGTATTGCTTGAATTGTTCGTAGGGGAAGGCGATGACGTTCCCTGTTTGGATCCTGTTTGCATTATCGGCGCGGCGGGAGAAGATATTTCATC
>JAVBPA010000046.1:0-8365 GCA_031549925.1 Eubacteriales bacterium | reverse complement strand
TATTTATATTTATTTCATTATATAATTTTATTATAATTGCATTTTAATTTTTTTTGATTTCTTTTCCATATAACCTATAATATATCCGATGAAAAAACCGATTAAAAAATAAATAATACACAAAAAAACAGAAAAAGATAAATAATTAAAATCAATTGGTATTATTATAACTGTTGAAGCGAAAACTATTCCTAAAATGCAATGAAACAATATTGTATAATATTTTTTGAAAATGAAATCCATTAATTTTGAAAATAATACAAGACAAATAATACCGCCTAAAATTATAGGTATAATAATTGCGAAGTCTAATGTTTTAATACCTTCCGTCATCGGTTTATATAATCCCATATAAACCAAAAAACTGGAAGAACTAAGTCCGGGTACTATAATTCCGAGACAAATCAAAGCTCCTGCCAAAACCCATGTAAAAAAATTTTGATTTATTCCCCCGCTTATCAATGACTCACCTAAAAATAATAATATAAAACTTAATACAAATGATAGAATCAATATAAATATATGACTTTTTTCTCTGCCCTTCTTCCCGGCTTGTTTCCACAAAACCGGAACTGTTCCGACAATACAGCCGATAAAAAGCCACATTATATAACTTTCCCATTTTACGAGCAAGAAGTTAACCAAAAACGAAAATACAAAAATCCCTGTTACTCCCCCAAGCCCCAAAGGAATTAAATATAAAACATTATTTATAAAATCTTTTGTAATATGAGCTAAAAATTTTATTATACGCTCATATACTCCGAAAACTGCTGCCAAAGCTCCGCCGCTTACACCGGGAACTATAAAACCTGATCCTATTATAAAACCTTTTATAAATCTAATAAACCAATTTAACATTATTATATTTTCAATATCCCTTGTATTTTTATACAATATTGCAAATAAAGGATAATTACACAAATAACCTTTATTTAATATATATATTTACACAATATTATATTTTTCAAATAATTTTACGCGTGACAAACCGCTTTTGTATGATTTATACATTAATTTATAATTGCTTTTAAAAATCAACCTGAGTATTCTGATAAACCAATAATATGGTAATAATATTTTATGCCTTTTTAATTTAGGATAATAAATTTTCATGGTTTTATAGGAAGGAAAAACTGTTTTTAGAAACATTTTTTGTTTTCCATTCTTTATATCAGACATAACTCTGCCGGTAACAAAATGGCTTTTTTCACGTTCTTCAGAAAATGTACCGACTACTCCTCCGGAAATGATATCGTACAAAAGATCTTCCACATCCGGGTTTGTATTTTTTATATCAATAAAATCAAATTTAAAATCTAAATAATCCGTACCTATTTTTATTATTGATTCAAATAAAACCGTAAAATTATTATCAGATAAAAACATTTTTAATTTTTCATAATCAATTTTATCACTATAATACTTCATGTATAAAAGTACATCTGTAACCATCCGCAGAGAAGCTCCTTGAAACAAAAAATGTTTTAGTAAATGACAAAATATGTATATCAAATTTTCAGTTATATCCAGTGAATAAAAAATATTATTTCCGTATTTGTATTCACGTGTATTATCAAAGGATTTTAATATTTGTTCGTTTAAAACAGCTCTTGTCTTTACATCAATACCGATAGGATTTAAATGAAGTTCTAAATAAACATTATTTTGGGGATTAAAAAATGATACTTCCTGCTTATCTTTTATCTCTACATTATTTACATTAACCGGTGCAAATCCGTTTTGTAACAATATAAACAAGCATTTTTTAAAATCGTCAATTGATATCCACATATCTTCGTCAGATGACCACCTGTAATGCGGATGAGGGTAAACAATTCTGAGAGTAGCGCCTTTTATAATTAATACTTTTATTCCCGCATCAGTTATTTTTTTATACAAGGGCCAAATATGCTCTTCTTTTTTTGTTTGATTTATTATCGTATTGTAGGCTTCGCTTTTCCATAAATGTACTATTTCTTTTTTTTGAGATAAAAGCAATTCGGTATCTTTTATGACATGATAAATCATCGGAAATATTTGATGACTTTGTGATATCCGATATATTTCTTCTATATCCAATTTTAAATCTTTGATATTCATAATATATTTTTTATTATTTAAATATAATGAATACAAATCAATAACGAATTTTTCTTCTTTTTTCATTATTAATTACCATCAATATCAATTTTCAATAAGTCTATCGGAATCGTTTTCATTTTTTTCGTTTGTATTTTTTACAAAACCTTTTATTGAAACATTATCTCTGTGATAAACTTTCGGAGGTTGATCAGGTGTTTTTTCAAGACGAACTTTTAAAAGTCCGGCAAGAGGTAAAATTTCGATGACAACTCCGTTGCCATCAGGTGTTTCAACTATAGAATCGACTTTAGGAATTTTCCTAATCTCTTCTTCATATACATCATATTCATATCTTAAACAGCATTTAAGTCGCCCGCATGACCCGGATATTTTGGTTGAATTAAGCGATAAATTTTGTTCTTTTACCATTTTAATTGAAACTTGAACAAAATCCTTTAAAAAATTATGACAACAGAAAGGACGTCCGCAAACACCTAATCCCCCCATGATTTTAGCTTCATCACGAATACCGATTTGTTTTAATTCTATGCGGGTACGGAAGATAGCTGCTAAATCTTTAACCAATTCACGAAAATCAACTCTTCCTTCGGCTGAAAAATAAAACAAAAGTTTATTATTGTCAAACGTGTATTCTACGTCGATTAATTTCATATCGAGATTGTTTTTTGCTATTTTTTCATTCCAGATATTAAAAGCTTCTTTTTCACGTTCAATATTTTCCAGATAATGCGATTCATCTTCGGCAGTTACAAGACGTATAACTTTACGAAGCGGAGGAACGATTTCCGTTGCCGGAACTTTTTTATTTTCGATAACAACGGTTCCGTATTCAAGTCCGCGGGAGGTATCAACGATGACGTTATTGTTTTTATAAAACAGTGTCCCTTCGGGATCGAAATAATATATTTTACCGAATTTTTTAAATCTTACGCCGATAATTTCAAATTCGGAAGGTGTTGATTCTTCTTCCGAATTAATATTTTCTTTTATATTTTCATCCATTTATTAAATTGTTACCTTATTTCTATTTATACAGTTTTTTGTTAATATAAACTTTCCCATATGTTTTTGGCGAATTGTATAAGAGTAATCTTTATATTTACATTTAAATCCAGTCTTTCATGAGCTTCTGTTATAATTGAATTTATTTTACACAAATCATTGTTTGAAAAAAATGATATATAGTTTTCCGTTTCATTTTCATTTTTAAAAAATAAAAAATTTATTTTTGCGGACGAATTATATAATACCAAATCACGCAGGGCTTTTTCAAGTGATATATAAAAAGAATTTATTTCATCACGTTTTGCGTTCAATGAATTTATTAATAAATAAAATTCCGCTTTATTGCGTTTTCCTAAAAAATTAAAAAAGTTATATATTTTTTCAGAATTATTTATTTCATTTGTGTTTTTTTGTGATAATAATTTTTTAGCCGTTCCGATATTGCCTTCCGCCGAACGTATTAATTGAGAAAACGCTTCCCTTTCGCGTTCTTTTAATATTTGAGCTTTTTTTTCGTTTGCAAGCAAATATCCGGTCATTTCTTCTTCATTGAATATTTGCATATTTAATATAGGAGCCCTGGATAAAATTGTGGGCAACAATCCGGTTGTATTTTGGCATAATAACATCAAATATACGTCGTGCGGGGGTTCTTCCAATAATTTCAATAAAGCGTTTTGTGCCACATGAGTCATTGTATCGGCATTTTCAATTATAAACATTTTAAAATCAAGTTCATTCGGAACTAAATAAACCCGACTTTTTATGGCTCTGATGCTTTCAATACCGATACTTTTTCTTGTTTCCCCGGAATTTATATAAATTATATCAGGGCAAATTTTTTGCGTTATTTTATTTTTATATTCGGGAGCCATTTTTATTGCGATATAATCTGTCAGAGTATGTTTTCCGCTTCCGGCAGGTCCCGCTATTATAAAAGCATGGGAAAGTGTTCCGTCCTCAACAGATTTATCAATTATATTTTTATTTGATTCATTACCTAAAATCGACATTATAAAATATTACATTCATTTTAAAAAAATATTAATTATTATACACGCTGACTGCGTTCAACATTTATAATAAAAATTGTAGCGCCCCCGACTGTAACTTCGGCTGGAATTGAACCGGCTGCCGCAGCGGTATAGCTTAAATCCACCGGTACCGGCTGTATACGCTTTTTGCTGTATGTTCCTATTAAATCTCTTATCCTGTCGACATCTTCATCATTTATACCAATTAAAAAAGTTGAGTTGCCATTCATTAAAAATCCACCTGTGGAAGCGATTTTCGTTGCTGGATAACCTGCTTTATTTAAATTAGAATTCACCAAATGAGCGTCGTCGTTGTTTACTATAGCTATAAGCAGTTTCATTTTAAATTCTCCTTGATATTTTTATGTATACACATGTCAATTTTATTAATTTTTTATAACTTCGATATTTTTTATATTATTGGATATTAAAACATCCTGCGTTTCCAAATCTATTAATTCACCCGGAATAATTAAAGGTATACCGGGAGGATACGGAGCTATATAACGGGCAGCGATTCTATTGTAAGAATCTTTTATATCAACATTTTCTTTTTCGGAAAATACGGCGTTTTTTATGGATGTATGCTGGATTGGAATTTTATATTTTTTATTTTCGCAAAATACATTTTCGGGAATAAAACATTTACATAACGAAATAATCTTTTCAAAATCATGATGATTATTCATGACGGAAGGTATCGCAATTAAATTATTATTATCCGCAAATTCGCAGACCACGTTTTCGTTATATAAAAAATCGTACAGCTTCAAAGCGTTTTTATCATGTATACAAATTCTGAAAGGATCGTATAAACCATTATAATTGTTGGTTATATTATAACCGTATAACGCTAATATATTTTTTAAATCGGTTATTTCATCATACAAAATTTTCATATCATCTGTATGGGAAACCATATAATCAATACATGCTTCAATTGACGACATTAAAATATATGAGGGGCTTGTTGTTGAAAACAAACTCATAGCACTGCACAAATCTCTTCTGCTTATTAATTCGGTGTTTGAATGAAGCAGAGCGCATCCGGTCATAGCCGGGAGCGTTTTGTGTATCGAATCGATTACAAAATCAGCTTTATAATTTAATTCATACAGCTTTCCGTTATCATAAAATTTCAAATGAGCTCCGTGAGAATTATCGACAATCAAGGGAATAGTGTCACCTATACATAAACGAATCTTGTTTATATCTTTCATATTTCCGTAATAATCCGGTGACGTAATAATAACAGCGGCTATTTTATTATATTTTTTTATTATATCCGGAATTAAATCAATATTATCATAAAAAAACCAAACCGGATTAACATCGCATAAGGCAAATGTATTTATAACAGATATATGAACTTGTCTCTCACATAACATGATATTGCAGCCGGTTTTTATCACACATGCCGTAATCGCCGCTTGTAATGCAAGCGTAGCTCCCCCTACAGATATCAAAGTTGATTTTGTTTGATATACCGAAGTTATTTTTTTTTGTAAATTAAAAAGTATGCCTTCATCTTCTAACCCAAATAAAGTATCGGTTTCCGGAAGTTCGGTTAAATCAAACGGAAAAACCGAATCAAGAAAAGATCCGATTTTTTTCCCTTTATGGCCGGGCATATGAAATCTGACCGTTTGTTTATTATTGTAATTATTTACAGCGTTTATTATTGAATGATTAAGCATACTCTATTTATATGATTTTAAATTTTAAACTGAGGTTTTATAGTTGAAATATAAAAATAACAAAAGATTAATAATTCGTCTTTCGATATTCTGCGGTTTATTTTTTATTTTTTCCGTGGTTTTCGGTATAAGTTTTTTGGCTGTAAAAAACGATCACATAAATTATAAAAAAAGCATAAACGGACATGCTTTTACGGTTTTATGCGAATATATGAACAATATAGAAAAATATTTATCACTCGCCGCCGTTTCGGATGAAAATACAATATTAAATTTAAACAATGAAATTTCCGGTTATGCCGAAGGCGGAAAAACCGCATTGGAAAGTCTTCCTGTATCTTTAAACGGCAGAAGTAGATTGCAAGAATTTTTCAGCGAATGTCATGAATATATGAATTATTTATCCGAAAAAATATTGCAAGGAGAAAAAATGACTCCGGACGACAGAAAAAGCATCGCTTTATATTCCGCATATGCTAAAAAAATATCGGAAAGATTTAATAGTATCTATAACAACGTTATCGGAAGTGATAATATAGAATTAGTTATAAACAGCATTGCGATAGATACTCCTCCCGATATTGCAATAAAAATAATAAATACTAATATTTTATCTGATAATAAAAACGATAATGTGATTAAAACAATAAAAATAAATGAAAAGCAAGCACGTATTACAGCGAGAAAATATCTTGGTGAATTCGCTTCGATACGGCTTGCCTTATCAAATGAAGATATATTCCGTTTTACTTCCGGAAGCGGTTTTATTGATATAAAAAAGGATAACGGGCTTATTACTAAATTATCATTTTCTCATATATGTGCAGATATTAAATTAAATGAAGCCGAAACACAAGAAATTGCGATAGAATTTTTGGAATCAATCGGAGCTGATAATATATCACAAAATTACAGTTTTATCAAGAATGGAAGATGTGATTTTGATTTTGTTTGTTTTATCAAAAATGATTGTTATAACATCCGTATCGGGGTAACACTCGACAGAGGAAGAATAACATATTTTGCAATATTATAGATTATAATATACTTATTAAAATCTAGGAGTTCTTTCTTTTGATTCAACAGCTGCTGCGGATAATGCTTTTTTAATTTCTTCATCTTCCGCTTGTTCGGATTTAAATCTGAGTTCTTCTGTTTCTCTTTTTGTTCCCACTCTTTTCAAAGACATACAAGCCGCTATTATTATTTCTTTTGTATCATCTTTTAATAAATCCATTAATGTTTTAACACAAAGATCATCCATTTTAATTTCTTTTAATGCGTCGATAGCAGCAAGACGTACTTCCATCGGATTACCTTCTTTTGTTAGCTTCACTAGTTTTGAAGTATTTTCTTCTTCTGCATAACTTTTGATTTTTTGAAAAATATCTTTTTTTTCGAAAATTCCTTTAATTGAATCAATAAGTCCCATTTAAAGCCATCCTTTCGTATAAATTATTAATTACGGTTTTATATTTAAAAATTCTTATTTTTGGGAATATAAACATTATACTCCCGAATAAGCCGAAAAACCTCCGTCAACCGGAACGACAATTCCATCGACGAAACCTGAAGCATTATTATCGCAAAGCCATAAAAGAGTACCTATCAAATCGGAAGTTTCACCAAAACGGTTTTGAGGAGTATGCGCCAATATTTTTTCGCTTCTGGGAGTTAGAGAACCGTCTTCTTTTATCAAAAGCGAACGGTTTTGATTTGTTATAAAAAATCCCGGTGCAATAGCGTTTACTCTTATTCCGACCGGTGCGAAATGAACGGCAAGCCACATCGTAAAGTTAGATACGGCGGCTTTGGCTCCCGAATATGCCGGAATTTTAGTAAGCGGTTTAAATGAATTCATACTTGAAATATTTATTATAACAGGTCCTTTTCTTTTTGCCATATCTCGAGCAAATACTTGAGTAGGAAGAAGTGTTCCCAAAAAATTTAAATCAAATACAAATTTTATCCCCTCCGGATCCAAATCAAAAAATGTGACAATATCTTTTATCGATTCGTTTTCCGGATCAATGTCTTCCGAAAACAAATATTCTTTTGTAGTAGTTCCGCGCGGATTATTTCCTCCGGCTCCGTTTAATAAAATATCACATCCTCCGAATTTTTCATCAATTATCGCTTTGGCTGAAATCAAACTGTTTTTATCCAAAACGTTTGCTTCAACAGCAACAGCGGTTCCTCCGTCAGATATAATTTCATCGGCGACAATCTGTGCGGCATCAAGGCGAAGATCGCAAACCGCGACGGAAGCTCCGCAAGCAGCCAATGCTTTTGCAAAATCCGAACATAAAACACCGGCTCCGCCTGTAACGACGGCAGTTTTACCGGATAGATCAACATAAAACGGTAATTTCATAATAATTGTTATTTATTGTCTTTTTTTGATGTTTTCAATAACTTCATTTATTGCGGAAGCAGCCATGTTTGTAGCATTTTCAACAACTTCAATAGGGCTTTCGTCAACAGGATAACCTATAGTAGTCATTAAAGCCATTTCCGAACGGG
>JAVBPA010000115.1:0-33657 GCA_031549925.1 Eubacteriales bacterium | reverse complement strand
CTGTCTAAATATCCTCTGCATTTCCAGTCATTCCATTCGTTTTCAAATGAAAATGTATTCGGACCAACTCCCCAAGGTTCGGGATCATTACGATGATGAGGTCCGAGCAAATTGCGGTTTGAATTATAAAGCTTTAGTTCAATTGTATTTATTCCGATTTTTAAATATTTTGATAAATCCACATGGTTTGTAAACATTAAAGTTTTTACAAATGTTCCGTTTACATAAACATCACAAACGGCATATCTTCCTTTGATGTATAATTCTGATCCCGAATTTTCGTCATAATTATATTCTGCCATAACATCGATAGCTCCGCCGAAGAAGGGATATCCGTCCCGAACTATATCCGTTATATCTATTTCATTTTTTTGTTCGGTTATAACAAATTTGCCTTCGTATATTTCGCTGCATCTTTCGGAGGGTGTAAACTTTGTTTTATCGGTTATAATATTAAAATTTCCGAAAAGATATATACATTCAATTTCAGTATCGAAATTTAAACAGTTGCGGAGAGATTCGGTAACGCCACCGTACAATACATAATATACATAATCACTTTGGAAATAATTAATACCGAATGTTATTTCATTAGTTCCGATTTTTACATATTCCGATATATTTACACTTTTAAATGAATAATCAAACCACCATTCATCGCTGAGTTTTACTTCTTTTCCGTTAACGCTAATTGAAAAATAATCAAGAAGCTCTGCCGCGAAAGAAAGATTTTCCGGTATTTTTTCAACCTCGAACGGGAATTTTATATATACATTTCCTTTGTATCTTTCTTTTAAAAGCATATCTTTTATAGCATAAAGAGAATAAAGCGGGGAATATCCGATATTGTCATATGATAAATAAGCATAATCCAATATCATCATATTCTGAGGTTTTGTCTTAAAAACAAAGTTATTATTCAATACTATGCTTTTCGTTATTTGTTTATCTTCCGTTTTAATTTCCGAATTGCAATTTTCTACAAATACGACAGACTGCGCGCCTTCAAGAGTAAAGGAAGCATTTAGAGAATTATTATTTTTTGTATACATAACTCCGCCGCAGCTTAAATCATTCATATCGAGGTTGTATACACCGCAGCAATTTTTTATGTTTAAATTTATATCGGAGATAATTTTATCAGAAAGATTCGTTATATATATAATTCTTCCGTTTTCGGTTATACGGGTTTGCATACGAAGTTCCGGAATATTTTTTTCTCCGCATGAAAGAGAAAGATCAGATGAAGCTTTAATATCTGCAAAATCAATATTTGATTCAAGCCATGACATATCGCTTATTTTTCCGTTTATCATCGTCGGTTTATCGGAATAAATCCATACCTTGCCGCCGTTTGCTATATATTTTTTTAACAATTCCGCAGTTGAAGAGTCAAGTGTGTATATATAGGGTATAACAATAAAATCATATGTTACAAGCCCGACTTTAATTTTATCGTTTTCAACAGAAGCATACTTTTCCATCAAAACTTCGTCTCCCCAATGATAGGGAATTTGGTTTTGCGAAAAGAGATTTGATATTTCCACTGTTTTCTTTTCGAGATCGGCTATGGATCTTCCATCCATTTCACGTTTATATTTAGTATAAGCACTGTGAATAGGATGAATTAAAAGAGTGTTGGCGTATTCGCTTCCGAGAGAAAGCGTATATCCCAAATTGTTGAAATAGTTGTTAAAATCACCTGTTTTATTTTGCCAAGGCAAATGTTCGCTGAAATGCGCCGGATAATCACGTTTGCGTTGTCCGCGTTCAGAATACGGATATAAATGCTGACACATCATATTAACGCCGCCCGCATATTGGAGTTCGGCAATTTTTTTGAGTTCTGTCGGTGTAACATCCCATCCGCAGCAAGCAAACATTTCGGATATTACATATTTTTTTCCAAGCTGAGCGCAAGCAGATCCTATTTGCTTAGGTGAAATATCAGAAGAGATATTTCTGCCAAGATAATCTATACCAGGAATGTGTTCGTATTCGTAAAAAGGCATAACTCCGCCGCAGCACCACATTTGACCGGATAAAAACGATTCTTCAACTGCATGACCTGTAATTTTACAGTTATTAGTTTCGCACCAATCATATATAACTTTTATAAAATTATTTATAAAAAGATCGTGGCATAATCTGAAATAATCATGACGGAATCCGTCAGCACCAAAATCAAAACCTTCTATTTTATCGAAATCACAAAACAAAGCGGGAAGAGCACATGTTACATCATAACCCCATCTTTTAAAGAATTCGTTCGGCATTTTATCGGAATACGGAGTATGCCAGCGGAAATATTGAGGTTCATCGGTAAAAAATCCCGGCATTACTGTTCCGAAATCTTCTGCCGGAACTTTTAATTTATAATCCTCATATGTCGCATTTATAAATTTTTGAGTTATTTCAGCATCCATTGTATCTACATATGTCGGATCATATTTTTTATATACAATATGATATTCTGCATTTTCAACAGGAGAAACAACTTTTTTTAGAGTATTTTCTTCGATAATATAAATACCCAGTATATCATTTTCTGACGAATTTATAACTTCTTTGGGATATACATTTGTTTTTTCATATTTCAGCCAAACAGCATGATTCGCTTTATTTTCTAAAAGTTTTCCTCCGGCAAATCCGCTGGGCCAGCCGTTTTCATCATATGACCAAGCTTGCATACCGAGTTTTTTAGCTTCATCGATACACGCGTTTATACAATTATACCAATCTTCGCTTAAATATTCCGTTTCAAGTCCGCTTCTTGCGTGCATGAAAAAACCGTTCATTCCAAGTTCGTGCATTTTATTAATCTGACGGCGGAGTTCGGTTTCATTTAACTTATCATTCCATGACCAAAAAGGCAAACTTCCGTGGGTTATGGCGTTTTCTTTTATATCATTTATTAAATTATACATTTATATCCTCCTATAAACAATCATCTCATTTTATCATGTAACAATATTTTTGTCAACAAAAAACCGGAATGAACGAAACATTCCGGTTTTGGGGAGTTTTGATTTATAAATATTTATCTTGATTCGTTTATATATGTCGAAACGCGGTTGTTTATAATTTTTGCGGTTTCTTCAGCTGTTTTTGTTCCCGCAAAGAATGCGGCTGTTTCTTCTGAAATTATTGTCTGCATGGATGAATCATATTTGGATACATTGGTTATCGACTTTATAAAATCATTGAATTTATCTACATATTCCTGTGTGATTTCACCGATTTCAATACTTTGACCAGCAACCCAGTAAGTTGTAGGATTTTCTATAACATTTCCTTCGGAATCAGTATATGAATACGGTTTCATATTTTCTTTGGCTATATCATTTAAACGCGATAATTTTAAGGGGATTTCATAATTTATATTACTTTGGTATTCATCGGATATAAAATATTTTATAAAATCCCATGCTCCGTCTTTAAATTTGGATGTTGATGTTATAGCTAGTTCAAATGACGGGTTAATAGAGCTTCCTTCTTTGTTTGCGGTAGGATATCCGGGAATTACTACATCTTCTCCGAAAATACCCATTTTGTATTCCCAATACATTCTGTAATTGCTAAAATAAGCTGATTGTAATAAATATTTGTTTTCGCGGTAACCGGCTTCTATATTATTCCATGTATCGGGATCATAATCATTATAATCATAGTTATCCCAATAGCTTTTTTCGGGGAGAGTTTTAATAAAGTTTAACAGATCAATAAATTCCTGACTGTCGAACGAACATACACCGGTGTCTCTGTTAATAAACTGATCAGCTACTAAAGTTGTTATTTCGTTTAAAAAATTTGTTTGAGTCATATCGAAGAACGGTTCTGTTCCCGGATTTTTTTCCAATACTTTCAATAAATCGTTTACTGTCCAGCCTGTTATATCACCGATTAATGATTTTTTACCTACTAATGTTCTGATATAAAATGATGGACATATTCTGTACAGTTTACCGTTAACCGAAAGAGCATCAAGTACATTTTCTAAATAATCGGAACGTTTTAATCCGGTTTCATCATTGAAATAATTATTAAGATCGTAAAAGATCCCTTTGCTGATATAACTGTCAATCGGCATTTCACGATCAAGCTGTATTATATCAGGGATTTTTCCGGCTATTAAATCATTATTGAAAATTGTATAAGCGTTTTTATAATCGTTTTCTGTGTTATACTGGTAGTATTCGTTTATAGTTATTTTGTATTCATCGTTTGATTTATTAAATTTTATTATTTGATTGCGAACGTTGTAATCTATATAAATAGCCGCTATTGTCAGAATATATTTTTCCACGATCTGTTCATCCGGCACACGGGTATAATAATAAATTTTTTGTTTATATTCATCAGGATTTTCTTCCGTATCATAAGATAAAGATATAAAGTTTTCATCGCTTAGAGGTATTACCGTTCCTACGTTATTGCTGTTTATATCCGAATTAATCCAGTTGCAAATTTCGGTGGTTTCGCCGGTCGTTAAAATCAAACCGCAAAGAGCGGAATTGTTGTTATAATAAAAATCATATTTTGAATCTGCCGGAGGAGTCATTAAGCTATATGAAAAATTAGACGCATATTTTAAATCAATTGTTTCACCGAGTTTGCCTGTTGTAAAATCAAAACTCTTGAAACAGGATTTATTTTCTTTATCCGAATAAAAAACATAATATTTGCTTTTTGAATAATATAAGTTATTTAAATAATTGCAGTCAATATCAAATTTTTTTAATAAATTTAAATCTTTATCTAATATATAAACTGTTTTTTCGTAAAATAACAGGATATTTCCCAAATCATCGATAGTTAAATTATACAAATATATGTATGATTGTTCTGTTGTGATAATATCACGGATATTCTTTTTAAATATTTGTGTTCCGTCGCTTTTATATTTTACAATATAATAATTTTCAGTTGTTTCTGTTGCTATATACGAATCATCCGATATAGTTTCTTCTGCAACCGGAGCAACATCCACAACAGGCGCCACGCCTGTCGGTATTATTTCTTTTGCAACCGCAACATCTTTATCATAAGTTATAATTTCTTCTTCGGTTGATGACGAAGTATTGTATTCGTATTTTATTACGATAAGTTCGCCTTCAGCAGTTGCATAAAAATTATTCATATAACCGTTATCATTTTTTAGTCTAAACAAAGTTTTGGTAGTTTGCGTGTTTGTGTCAAAACATTTTATAACGGAAAAATTCCCGGTATCATTATACTCATCTTCCGTATAGTATAAAAAACCATTACTGTATGAAATCCTGTTATAATATCCGTTTGCAGGTGATTCCGCGTTAAGTTTTTCAGCTTTGTAAACATTTGTCAATTTTGTTTTTACGGCTTCTTCTTTCTTTGAACAGCTTATTAATGTAATCGATATCATCATTAAAAATACTAAAGATAAAGCTGTAAACTTTATTAAATTCTTTTTAAGCATATAAAAAAGCTCCTTAAATTTAATTTTTAAATATTATCCTGTTTGTTTTTTTTAGATCTTTTTATTTTTACTTTTTTTTCTTTATCTTTTTCTTTATCTTTTTCTTTACTTCCTGTCTTTTTGTATTTTCCTTTTTTTGATACAAACATAATTATTTCATACCATAAATCAGACAATTGTTTTTTTGTTATCGGATGCCGGATAATAAACACTATTACAAATATAACAGCAGATGCAGCGGGAATCCCTCCGAATATTAATATACCCAAAAGCAGCAGAGAAGCGTAATCTTCGTAAACTCCCGCAATATTTTCCCAATACGGGTATATAATACGGCTTACTTTCATAGATCTTATAGGTAAACCGGTCATCGTATTTAAAAGTTTTAAAAAGCTGTATCTTGCCGAATTATCAATTATCTCGACATCAGTTTCTTCAGCGTTTATATTGTTTTTAACAATCGATTCCGCCCAACCTGATATCGGACTAGGTATAACTGCTTCCCAGCAGGTTATGTTAAGATCCGGATTTATTTTTTGATAATAATCATAAGACATATATACTCTTGGTTTGCTTCCGTATGCCTGTTCGAATAAATTTCCGGTACCGCGGTTTACAACACCAGCCACAGTAAACTGTGTATCGTTTAAATTTACAATTTTGCCTACAACATCATATGAACCAAAGAGCTGCCATGCCGCTAATGTATCAAGAATAATTCTGTCCTGCATTATATCATCAGGTGAAAAAGCATATCCCGTTATATAATCAAGTTCATGAATTCTGAAAAAATTACCTCCGACAACAGTTGCATTTACATTAGATGTTACATTACCGTTTTTTAAAGTAATCCTTTCTTCGGTGCTGAAAGCGTCATACCATACTTTTTTATCATCGGTTATTTCAATATTTATTTCTTTCATAGAGTTATCAACAGAGGATCGAAGAGATAATACCGAACTGTAATTAAAATTTGATTCCGATGATAAAATCGCGGTTATTTGCGCAAATTTCAAATCATCATTCTTCCATCTTTTGGCAGCTTGCTGTGAACGCTGAGAGTTTATCAAGTTCATTGATATTATATTGAACAACCCAAATAAAATCAACATACAAGCTAAAATAGATATAAAAACCAATGAACTTTTTTTAAAACGGAAAACTTTTCTCATGATTCGCTCAGCCTTACTTGCATACCCGAAGTTATTGGTTTAGCTGATGTAGTTATAACATAATCTCCCATAGAGAGCCCCATTACCGCGGAATTCATATCGTCTTTTGATAAAACGCTGACATCAACTCTGCGTGCTTTGTACCTGTTTCCGAGAGGAGTGTTTTTAACATCAACAACCAAAACAAAGCTTCCTGATGCATCTTCTTTTACCGCACTGTTCGGAACAACTGTATCATAATTTTGAGATTTTTCTCCCAGAGTAAAAGTTAACTGTGTCCCTATTTGTATTTCACCGGTAATTTTTAAACTGACAATTCTGCTTTGCGAAGGATTTGATTGATCTACTGTTATCGATTCTACTGTTGCCGTAGGAGTATCACCCCACCAGTAATATTCGATTTTAGCGGTTTCACCGACTTTTATTCTTCGGCTTTGTTCAAGTGTTACACCATATTTTAATGTATATCCGCTTTCAGGTCTTTGAATTCCTGCAACTACACTTTCCAAAACAACTTCATCTCCCGCTTTAAAAGCCATTGATGTTATTGTTCCCGCTATCGGAGCTTTGATTTCTTCTGTTGTAACGCCTTCTTCTATCTTTTTAATTTTTGCTTCCTGATCCTCTACTTTTTGTTTAGCTATTGATATTTCGAGTTCAGTTACTGTTTCTTCATTAGTATATTTGCTTTTTTCTGTAGCATATTCGCTTTTGGCGTCCTGTACTTTTTGTCTTGCTTCATTGAGAGCGCTTTCGGTCGGATTCGCACTTATTTTGCTTTCCAGTTCAGTTTTATTTTCATTTATGGTATCAAGCTCGTCTGTGGCTTTTTCTAATTGCTTTTCCATGGAAGTCAATTCCAAATTAAAAGCGGTCAATGAATCCGCGTTTTCCAGCAATTCCAAATATTTTTTTGCGTCGTTGTATTCTGTCTGTAATGTTATCGAATCACCATCTGCTCCGTCCAGAGCTAAAACAGCAATTTCAAGAGCTAAATTAGCGTCGCTTAATTTTAATTTTGCTATATCTACATTTGATTCCAGTGTTTTAAGCTGAGATGTATACTTTGAATATTCATAATTTGCCGTATACATATCATCAAGTGCCGCTTGTCTTCTTTCTATTGTTATACGCTGATCTTCCAAAGCCCGCTGATCAGATTTCAAAGAATCGTTCAGAGAATTTTTATGATTGTCAAGAGCTGCCTGAGCGTTATCAAAAGCTGTTCTAGCAGAATCATAAACTAATTGAGCCGCTTCTCTGTCTTCTTCCGAAACAGCCGATGTAAGTTTACTTTGAGCGATTTGCAATTCCTGATACGCTTGTTCCCATTTAGAATTTAATTCAGCAAGCTGTATATTATGGTCTTCTATTTTTTCATTGTAATCCAAAAGAGCTCGTTCGTATGTACGCTGCAAATCCTCTATTGTTTGTTCTAAAGTTTCGATATCTTTTATATTAACCTGTTCCGGAAGAGTAGCTTTAAATTCTGTTAAAGCTTTTTCCGCTTTGGCTACTAAAGCCGTATATTCTTTGACTTCATCCTGTGCTTTTCTTTTAGCCGCTTTACCTGCTTCAAGTGCGTTATAAGCAGCGTCTTTTTTAGCTTTTGCTTCGCTTATAATACCGCTTGCTTCATCGATACCTTCTACAGCAGATAAAGAAGAAATTTTTTGTTCCAATTTTAAAACATCGTTTTTTAATTTATTAACCGCTTTTTCCTGCGCTTTATATTCATCTTTTACCGTTTGAAGTTCAATTTTTGCGTCTGCTGCTTCGTTTTTCAATTTATTTAACGCATCATATTCAGCCTGTCTTAAATCTATATTTTTTAATAATTCAGTTAGGTTTCCGCTGGTTTTACTTATTAATTCATTATAAGTTCTTAAAAGAGCGGCCAGTTCTTCTTTGGCAGTTATTAAATTTTCACCTTTCGATGCTTCGAGTGTGTATAATACAGCTCCGGCTTCGATTGCCATTCCAACTTTAGCACCTATTTCTTTAATTTTACCTGTAATACCAGCTTTAACGTTATAACTTTCACTAGCTTCGACATTACCGTTGCCTCTTATTCTTGTGGAAATAGTTCCGCTGTAACAATACTGAGCAGATACCTCAGGCAGTGAAAAGTTCATTATTGTACTGGAAAACAAAGTTAAAATCAACATTACCGCTAAAAATATTATAGCTATATTTTTTATCCAATTACGTCTTTTTATTGATTTTTCATCCATGATATTTATTACCTTTATCTTTTAATCTTTTATATCTTTTTGTTAATCTATAATATTTTGAAATATTAACCTTTAATACTGCTTGAGAAAGATACACCCTCTATCAGATAATCTTCACTGTATAAAAACATAAGCAAAGTCGGTATCATATATATAGTGGCTACCGCAAAAGCCAGTCCTACGTCACCCTCATTAATTTTCGATAAAAATACCGAAAGCGGATGCATTTCACTGTCTTTTAATAATATAAGCGGTTGTTCCACCATGTTCCAATAATCTATAAAAACAAGTATAGCAACCGAATATACAGTGCTTTTGCATTGCGGAACACATATCCTAGTGAATAGCTGCCATTCATTGGCTCCGTCGATTTTTCCGGCTTCCATCATAGCTGACGGAATTCGTCGCATGAATTTTGTCAGTATAAATACTGAAAAAGGAGCGAATATACCCGGTAAAATAATAGCCCATCTGGTTTCCAGAATATTCAGCCAACCCGAAACAAGATAGTTAGGAACAAGAGTTACCTGATAAGGCATCAGCATTAAAATTACATAAGCAAAAAATATTAAACTTCGCATTTTGCTTTTATAACGGGCAAAACAATAGGCTGCGCCGAGAGCTATTATTATTTGAAATATTGTTATGGGAACAACTAATATAACAGAATTCCAAAATTTTAATAAATATTGCGGGTTTTTTATCAAAGTTGATATGTATTGATCAAAACTCACCATATCGGGGATTATTTTTAAATTTACCCGCTCCGAAATATATACTTTTGTACTCGCGTTTACATTGGAAAAAATTTTACCGTAGTTTGCCGAAATTTCAGTCGAAGACATAAGTGAATTTGTTATTGTAAGTACTGTCGGAGCTAAAACGGCGATTGCTATAATAGCTAAAAACAATACTATTACAGAAACGGAAATATTTCTTCCGAATTTACGAAGCAAACGGGATTTTTTATATTTTTTCTGTTCTTTTAGATTATTGTCTATAATTAATTTTTCTTTAGAATCGGTCATTATTCCTCAATTTCTCCTCCGACTCTGTCGTCAATTAAAAGCATTATTCCTATTATTACTACCATAACCACACTCATTATAAGAGCAGCTGCCGATAATTTTTGATAATCAAGCGAACCGAATGTATTATTCATAAAATGCTGTAATAAATATAATCTGTCATACGGATAAGAACCCGTCAGCAAATAAACTTCGCGGAACACTTTGAATGAATTTATTAGCGACAATATTGCCACAAAAAATATACTCGACGACAAATACCGCAATTTTATATAAAAAAATCTTTGTATGGAAGATGCTCCCTCTATCGTTGCGACTTCTATAATATCTTTTGGGATATTCGATAGAGCAGCCATGAACAATATCATATTATAACCGATATTCTTCCAAAGATATAAAATAACAATTACTATTTGACTGTAATCACTTTTAAGCCAGTCTATAGGAGCCGCTCCGAATAAGGCTGTTAATTCGTTTAATGCGCCGTTTTGGTGGAAGATGACCTGCCATATCAAAACAATAGAAGCTACCGGAACCATTAAAGGTGTTATAAAAATTGTTCTGAATTGTGTTCGGAAAGGTATATTGTTTTCTAAAATTATCGCAAGCAATAATGACAAAACAACCGCTAACGGAACTGATATTAGAGAAAAACGAACCGTATTTTTAACCGCTTGCATAAACGCGCTGTTTTTAAATAATTTTATGTAATTTTCAAAAAAAATAAATTCCTTGTTAAAAGCGTTATCTATAAAAGAATAGTATATAACCACTATAAAGGGAATAACAAAAAATAAAAGAACACCTAAAATACTTGGAATCAAAAACAATGATGTTGTGAACCTCTCACGGCGTTCCATATGTTTTATTTTTTTTATTTTACGTTCTTTTTTGTTTTTATTTACTGAATTATCAATATTTTTATTTGCTGGAAAATCCGTCATAATTACTTTTCCCCATTAAATTATCTACTGGTATATGACGTTTTATATATAAATTTGTTCCGATTTATTAATATAAAAAATCTGTTTAAAATATACTTTTTTATAATTTAAATATATTTAATTTAAGGGGAATACATTTTTTTATGTTTCCCCTTAAAATTTTTATTGTTTTTTATTATAATACAATATTATGAATTTTCATTAATATATATATTAATTTTACTTTGAATTATTTTAGTAACATCGTTTACTGTTTTATCACCCGCAAAATAAGGATCTGTTTCTTCTGTAATAATTTCAATAATTTTTTCATCCGGTTTCGGACTTGTTTTAATAGAATTTAATATATTAAATAATTCATCAATCTCAGTCTGCGTAAGTTTAGCCGGCATTCCGTCAGTTCTTGTTTCTTCTTGAAATTGGATTTGGTCCTCGCTATAACTTGTACTCCAGCCTCCGTTGTAATAAAAGAAATAGGAATATTTTTTTTCTTCTTCAGCCACTAAATTAAATGATTCTATCAATGCGGGAACACTCCTCATTCCTCTTGCAGTTTCGATCGGTTTCATAGCTTCTTTTAAAAATTGCCAAATACCATCTTTATAAAGAGAATTTTCTAAAATTAAAAAGCTGGTGTTGGGATTTACGACGAATCCGCTTCCCGATTCTGTAGGGTATCCTATAACTGTTATGGGTTCAAAATTAAATTGGAATTTTATATTTAAATATTCGCTTATACCGCTTAAATAAAAATCATTAACCATTATTTTATCAGTGCGGTAGTTTAAATATCTGTCTTCTTCATTATTATACTCAATGTTGTTGTAATCAATTTCTTTAGGATATTTATTACAGTATTCGAGAAGTTTTACAAAACTTTCGCTTTCAAAATTACAAGTCAGAGTTTCATAATTTATATAATTATCAATACCGTTTCTAAGTAATCTAAGTAACATCGCAGACTTTGTATAATAAGTGTCATCAAATAACTTTGTCCCTTCGGGTAAATTATTTTCGTAATCAAGCATTTCTGATATATTCCAGCTACTCATGTTATTCAAATTTGATGTTTTTCCGCATAATGACTGCAGCGACATATTTATTACCAACTGAGTCAGTTTGCCTTTATATTCAAACGAAGATAATGCAAATGGGAAAAATGAGCTTCTTGAATAATCGGGATCATTGTCAATAAACGGATATATATCCGCGAATACATCTTTTTTAATTAAATTTGTAAAATCATTTCCCGCACCGAAAATAAAATCGGGACTGTTATTTGAAACAATATCTTTTTCAAGCTCCTGCATTCCGCCTTGCCAGTTTGTTTCCTGTGTGTTATACATAGAATAATCTTTTAATACAATTCTGTATTCATCACTTGCCTGATTAAAATTTGTAATATAATAAGGAAGCATGTAATCAATATAACTAGTATACGCTAAAGTTATAATATATTTAGGTTTTACTTCTTCATCGGGAATTCTTTCAAGCATTATGATTTTTTGTCTGTTTTCTATTTCATCATATTTTGTATAAAAAAAGGTTTCTTTATCTTTTATATAAATATTGTTTATGTTATTGGATATAATATCAGAATTTATCCAGTCTAATAATAAAGTAGCTTCTGTATCGTTTTTATTATAACCAAAAATTCCTGTATCGTTGCTTAAAAAATAATCATATCCTGTTCCCGAAAAAATTTCTCTGATATTAATAACATTCGGAGGAGCAGTTATTTTTGTTCCGTATGTTTTATTAGCGGCATCAATGTTTTTTATGACATATCCTCCGCCTGCGTTTCCTCTTTCATAAACGGTTAGAAAAGCTTGCCCGTCTGATGTTACAGCAAGTCTGTTGATAAATTCTTCTTCTGTAAGTTCGAATGATTTTGTTCCTTCTTTTGTTACAAACAACATATTCATGTCTGATGTAAAAACCATTGAACCGTCATTTAAAACTTTAAAATTATTTATATATATACTGTTTCCCCCACCGCCGGAATACATGCTTCCTCCGTCAGAAGGGGTAAATAAATCGGAGGGATTTATTTCCATAAGCAATTCATCATCCGGTGAATATTTTTTTAATGTGTAAGTGTTTTCGTATGTATCGGAATCATATACGCTTTCGAGGATGTATAAATTGTTTTCAGAATCATACTCTATTTTATTTATATTAGAATATTCTGATGATCTTTTAATTTCTTCAACTTCAAAGTTTTCATTGTTTTCATCGTTTAAATTAATTGAATATATTATATGTCTAACTTTATAATCGGTTTCGTCAATAACTTCCTGGCACAAAAAAGATATTTTATCATCTTTAATTATTATATCGCCGATGATATTATAATTTTTTGGAATATCTAATACTGTTGATTTATAAACATTGGTTACTTTTTGCTGTTCTTTTTTTTGCGGTTCATCGGTTTTTTCCGTTTTATTGCATGATAAAAAAGACAATGATAATATAAACGCACAAATCAAAGGTAAAATTTTAATTTTTATTTTCATTGTTAATAACCTCTTTCGTTTTTAATTATAGTTTTTTATTACATGTGTGTTTTTAAATGTAAAACAATATTCACAATTAAAATTGTTTTATAATGTTTAATTGCATACACCCTTTCTAAAATAAATTTTACAATATAATTTTTATGCTTATTAATAATATTTTACTTTGTTATTTGACATCCGTCAAGTTTATTTTATTAATATTCATTAATATTTGTTTAATAATTATATAAAATAATATTAATTATAATTTTTATAATTTCAGGAAAATTTGTAAATAAAAAATTAATAATATTATGTTGAAATCGTATAGCAATAATTGGCAACATGATATGTTAATATATTGTTAAATTTATTATTAAATTTTGGAAAAAATAATTATAAACTTTACAAAATATAAATTAAATGATATAATAAAAACATAAAATATAATGTATGGTATTCGAAAAAACTTAAAAAATAGGAGAGAAATTTAATGGATTATAAAGATGACAAGTTTAATTTAAAATACTTTAAAGGTAAAGATTGGCCGATAACTGTCGGCGCGGGTTTAGCTTTTATAGGTATTATTCCTTTTGTATTAGCTATTTTAAATTTAGTCGGATTTTATTTTGTTGTTATAGGAATTGTTATTGCGGGAATTGGAGCGGTTCTTTTGCTTCCTGCTTTGGGAGGCAGAACTAATGAAGCGGGCTTTGAAGAGCAAATAGAGCGGAATACTAAACCTATGCGTGAAGTCTTACTTAAAAAAATGAATCTCGAAGAAAAGCATGTAAAAGTAATAGCTTTGCATGATCCTCATATGTTTGGTAATTACGATTTTACAGGGAAAGAAGATATTCTTTTGAAAAAAGGGAATGACGGTAAAATTCGTTCAAGCATTTATTCCAGCACAATGCTGATGTATACAAAAGATACTTTAATTTGTTATAACTACCGTTTTTCTTTTATTGATTCTCTTTATAAAACCGAAGAAATAAAAACTTTTAAATATGTTAACATTGAAAAAGCTTTTATAACAAACGGTGAATACGAATATAATATAAAAGAAACCAAAAATACAGTTAAATATTCTTGCTTCAATGTTAAAGATTTTGATGGTAATATATTTACTTCAATTGCAAAAAATGATGCGGATCTTGATAAATTAGTGGAAGATATAACTCTCCTTGCAGATAAATACAGAAAACAGGCGGCGGATAAACCGCCCGTTTCAAACTGAAGATAAAGGTTACGTGGACGCGGTCGCTTTTTTGGGAAAAAAAGCTCCGCAAAAAACGTTATTTATGTCAAAATTTTTGCGGAGCTTTTTTCAAAAGCGACCGTAATTCCGTTCTTTGTATTTTGTCTAAATTTTGTGTCGGGCGGATAAACCGCCCGATTTATATATTGAAAAGAATAATTTATAAATGATAAATTTATTTTTACCTGATGAATATTTAAAAAATGTATACGAAATTGATATAAGCTCTTTGAAAACAAGAGGAATAAAAACATTAATCTGCGATATCGACAATACTCTTGTTACATATGATGAAAAGGAACCGGATCAAGATTTGTATTTGTGGTTTGATAAATTGAAAAACAATGAAATATCCGTGGTTTTTATTTCAAACAACAGTTATGAAAGAGTTGGAATTTTTAATGAAAAACTGGGGTATTTAGCATATGCTAAAAGCAATAAGCCATCAAGAAAAATGCTTCGCGATGCGATGATCGCAAGAGGCAGCGATTACAGGTCAACCGCAATTGTGGGAGATCAAATATTTACAGATATATTTGCCGGTAAACGCCTGAAACTCTATTGTATTTTAGTTAAACCTATTAAAGATAAAAAGACATTGTTTTTTATGTTAAAAAGGCTGCTTGAAAAACCTATATTGTATTATTATAAAAAACGGAGCAGTAAATATTATTTAGAACGGAGCAGTAAATGAGAGAAAAGCCTTTGTTCGGACCGGCGGGAAATTCAAAATCATTCTTTGACGGAGGCCTTAAACATTCGTATCAGGAAATACAGCGGATTTCACAAATGGGACTTGATTCATACGAATATTCCGGAGGAAACGGTATAACCGGAAGTATGAAATCGTTTGAAAAAATTGGTGAAGAAGCTGTAAAATATAATATAAAATTATCTCTTCATACTCCGTATTTTATATCTCTTTCGGGAATTGAACTTGAAACAAGATTAAAAAGTATATCATATATTAAAAAAAGTATAGAAGCCGCAGAAGCTATGGGTGCTTATATCATAGTTATTCACACAGGAAGCGCAGCTAAAATATCCAGAGAAGAGGCTATGGAATTATCTTCCGATACTCTTTTTAAAGCTCTATCCGAAACAGCTGAAAGTAAAATTAAATTCGGTCTTGAAACAATGGGAAAAATAAATCAGCTCGGAACAATTGAAGAAGTTGTAAAATTATGCAAAATGGATGAAAGATTAGTTCCGGTTGTAGATTTCGGTCATATGAACGCAAGAAATAAAGGTAATCTTTTTAATACAAAAGAAGATTATTTAAAAGTTTTTTCTTATATAGCAGATAATCTTAATGCCGAAACTGCGGAATATCTGCATTGTCATTTTTCAAAAATCGAATACACTTCAGCGGGTGAAAAAAAACATTTAACAAACGATGATAAAATGTTCGGGCCATCATATGAACCTCTTATGGAACTTCTTTCATGTGAAAAATTATACCCAAATATAATTTGCGAATCAGACGGTACCATGGCGGAAGACGCTCTTCAAATGAAAAAATATTATGAAAAAAGAAAAAGGTAATTTCAATGGAATTTATAAAATATTATAATACTCCTGTTGGGAAAATAAAAATTACTTCTGATTTGAACGCTTTGATATCGCTTGATTTTATTTCTGATAATACGATAAACAAGGAAAATACATTTGAAAATGTAACAGATAATAAATTACTTGACTTGGCTTATACTCAATTATCTGAATATTTTAATAAAAAAAGACGCATTTTCGATATCCCTTTAAGAGCTGAGGGAAGTGATTTCCAAAAAATGATATGGAGTAATCTTCAAAAAATTCCTTACGGAAGAACCCGCAGTTACCGCCAGTTAGCAAATATAGCAGGAAATGATAAAGCATACCGCGCGGCAGGTAACGCCAACGGAAAAAATCCTCTTCCGATATTTATTCCTTGTCACAGAGTTATACATAAAAACGGAGGATTGGGCGGTTTTTCCGCAGATATTAAGATAAAAGAAAAACTGCTCGAGCTTGAAAAATCGAACAGTAATTGGATTGATTTTAAAGAAAGCGATTACAATGATTTATCATCAAAGGATGATAAAATTTCAGAACTGATAAAACAAACCGGAATTTTGGAATATGAATATAATCCGGATTTATTCGAAAACTTAGTATATAATATAATAAACCAGCAAATATCGATGAAAGCCGCTGATTCTATATGGAATAAATTAAAAAGCAATTTAGTAGTAACACCCGAAAATATAAATCTAGTAAAAATCGGAGATATATCTCTTTGCGGTATATCTGAAAATAAAGCTTCCTATATAAAAGATACAGCTAGTAAAATTGTAAACGGAGAAATTGATTTACAAGAATTGAAAACAAAATCTGATGATGAAATTGTTTCTACGCTTACAAAATTAAGAGGCGTCGGAAAATGGACTGCTGATATGATGCTGATTTTTTCATTCGGAAGAAAAAATATATTAAGCTATGAAGATTACGGTATCAGAAGGGGTATTTGCAAATTGTACGGTTTCGATAGTATAAGCAGGGAAGAATTCGATAATTACAAAAAATTATATTCGCCTAATTGCACTTTAGCTTCGCTTTATTTATGGAATCGGAAATCATAACTGTATTTCTCTTCTGCCTTCAATAGCTCTTGTCAAAGTTCCTTCATCTGTATATTCCAAGTCGCCTCCCACGGGCATACCGTAGGCTAAGCGGCTTGTTTTTATTCCGCGCGGACGCAATAATTTTGTTAAAAACAGGGCGGTGGCTTCTCCTTCGACATTAGGATTTGTTGCTATTATAATTTCAGATATAGAAGGATTATTATCAAGGCGTAAAATCAATTCAGCAATACGAATTTTATCCGGACCTATACCGTTTATCGGAGAAAGCACTCCGTGCAGTACATGATACAATCCTCTGTATTCTCTGACTCTTTCAAGCGACATTACCGCTCTGTAATCCTCTACAACACAAATGATTGTTTTTTCACGGTTTTCATCAGCGCATATATCGCACAATCCGCCCTCAGCGATATTACAGCAAACAGGGCATTGAGTTATCGTTTTTTTTACTTCCAGAATAGCTTCAGCTAAAGCGGCAGCTTCTTCTTCCGAAAAATCCAATATAGAAAAAGCCATTCGGACAGCGGTCTTTTTACCTGTTGAGGGAATATGACGAAGCTGTTCGATTAATTTTTGCAATGAAGGTATATATTCTAACATTTAAAACATACCAGGCATATTCATTCCGCCGGTTATATGAGACATTGCTTTTTGATTTTCGTCTTCAACTTTTTTAATAGCTTCATTAAAAGCGGCAGTTAATACATCAGATAAAGTTTCTATATCGTCAGG
This sequence comes from Eubacteriales bacterium, assembly GCA_031549925.1. Taxonomy (GTDB): domain Bacteria; phylum Bacillota; class Clostridia; order Oscillospirales; family CAG-272; genus JAVBPA01. Next base: position 15,709 of record JAVBPA010000115.1, on the reverse strand, counting down.
ATCTACTATATCAGGTTTAATAACAAGCGATGTTATTTCTTTTTTTCCGTTTATTTTAATTGAAACAACTCCGCCGCCCGCATTAATACTGTACTCCCGGACGTCTAATTCTTCTTGTAATTCTGCCATTTGCTCCTGCATTTTTTGTGCCTGGCGTATCATACCCTGCATATTTTGAGCTCCGCCGCCCACGCCTTTAGGTAAATTTGCTTTCATTTTATCCTCCGGTCATTTTATATTGTTATTATCATTATTATTTTCTATAATTTCATCGAGCGGAATAGGACTGTCCGATTTTCTTGTTTCGTTTTCAAATATTACTTCTTTATCAGTTCCGATTATCGATTTAATTATTTCCGCGGTTCCTTTTTTTACAAGCATTTGAATAGCGAAAGCGCTTCCGATTTTAATTATTATATTTCCGTTTCCGGTATCAGTATAAGCTTTTGATTCGCGTAAAAAAGCAGCCGTCGATTGATCCTGTTTTTCATATCTACGGAGTGTTTCCGCCCAATTCGGTAATATCTTTAAAGTTCGTTTATTATTTCCGTCATCTTTATCATTTTCATTTATATTATTGATTTTTGTTTCGTCTGCTTTTTCGGATTTATTTATTCCCGAAGCTATATCATTATTTTTTATATTAATATCGTTATTTTTTGGTTTTATATAACCGTTTGTTAATTTTTCTTCCAAAACACTAACCCTGACAGCAAGATCTTCAGGGGAAGAATTATCGCATATAATACGGATCAAAGTCATCTCCGCACATAAACGTTTTGAAACGATATTCCTCTGCATCGATATATAAGCATTATCAAGCAGGGAACTATGGTACATTAATTTTTCCGTGGTAAAATGTTCCGATGTTTCTTTTGTTAAATTATATTCTTCGTTTGTCAAATCAAGATAGCTTTGTGCCGAAGGAGTACTTTTCACAACAAGCATATCCCGGTAAAAAGAAATAAGCTCCTGCCAAAATACCGCAATATCTTTTGAAGAATTATATATATCCGCTACAATTTCAAATACAACTTTTTTATCTTCGCAAATTAAAGCTTGAACTAATTTTACAAATATTTCACGGCTTGGAAGTCCTATTAAATTACGCACCTGTTCTCCGGTTATTGCATCGTTATTGCTTGACGAATTACCGGAAGAAGCAAGCTCCATAAGACATAAAGCGTCTCTCATTCCGCCTTGAGAGTTTCGGGCAATAATTTGTAGCGCATCTTCATTTATTAAAATATTTTCTTTTTTTGCTATAAATAATAATCTGTCCGCCAAAACCTGCTGCGGAATTCTTCTGAAATCAAATCTCCGGCAGCGTGAAATTATTGTGGCTGGTAATTTTTGAAGCTCGGTTGTAGCTAAAATAAATATAACATTCCTCGGCGGTTCTTCGAGAGTTTTAAGAAGTGCGTTAAAAGCCGAAATCGATAGCATATGAACTTCATCAATTATATAGACACGGTATTTTACTTCCGCCGGTGTATATATAATTTCTTCGCGTATATTTCTTATATCGTCAATTCCATTATTGGAAGCCGCGTCAAGTTCAAGAACATCCGGTACAGTTCCGTTATCAATTCCGATACAATTCGGACATTCTCCGCATGGTTCGCCTTTTTTAGAATTAATACAGTTTACCGCTTTAGAAAGTAATTTTGCACAAGTAGTTTTACCTGTTCCTCTTGAACCGCAAAATAAATACGCGTGAGAAATTTTATTATGTTCAACTTCATACCGCAATATATCCACAATATGACTTTGACCATAAACATCAGAAAATGTTTTCGGTCTCCATTTACGGTATAATACCTGATGCAATATACTCACCTCAAAGCAATGATTTTATTATAAAAAAACAAAAAGATAAACCGCAGAGCTATGATTTAACTAAACAAAAAACAAAAAGAAAACTGCAGAGCTATGATTTAACTAAACAAAAAACAAAAAGAAAACTGCAGAGCTATGATTTAACTAAATAAAAAAACAAAAAGATAAACCGCAAAGCAAGGCCATACACCTCAAATCGAACATAAATCCATACGCGTTAACCGCGAATTACACTCAAGGCAGGCTTACCTGCGGCACATCAAACTTTCTGTTTAATGCTGCTCGGTTCCCCGCCTGACATAGTTCACAGACATTGATTGCGCAGGACCCACCTATCAACATGCAAAAACACGGCGCAGGCCGTACGTACTCAGCCCTCAAATGAGGATACCACCCTTGCTATAGCGGTTTGCAAGTACAGGGCACCGCTGGCTCCCCGGCTGGTATGACCTTATTTTACGGTTCATCTCTTTTTATTATATCATAAACAAGTTTTTATTTCAAGACAAATAAAATCATTTACGAAAATTTAATATTTAATAATTTTATTTATATATTCCTTCATTGAGCCATATATTATGCATAAGTTCATATCTTTCAAGCGGTAATCCCGTATAAACACAATTCGATGTTGAAAATACATAGCCATATCCGTCTTTCATTCCTTCGGCAAGAGAACGGCGTACATCAGCGATTCCTTCTTCATTTGTACCGGTTTGCAATAATCCGCAATTAACATTTCCGATTAAAGCGACTTTATTTCCGTATAAGCTTTTTACAAGGCCTAAATCAACGCCTCCCTGAGGATCAAGCGAATGAAGCGCGTCTGGTTTGCATTGCACCATTTGATCGATTATAGGCATAATATTGCCGTCTGTATGTTTTATCGCATAAAGTCCCATATCATGATAATGTTTTATTATTTTATCAAGATAAGGAGTAACCAGTTCTCCGAACATATCAGGAGTAAAAAACGGATTAACATTAAAACAATAGTCAGAACATAAAGCTATTCCGTCAAGAAGTTTTCCGTTTCCTCTTTTAACTATTTGTTCCGTATGAGTTCTTGCCCATTCTACACTGCGTTCCGCATTTATTTTCAGCTGTTCGGTTTGTTCGTAAATTTGTTCTGTAAATGCTATCATATTTCCGCCGTCCGGCATTGAATATGTGGGATCACCGTGCATCATTAAAAAATATTTATCTCCCGATTTTTCACGTATAATTTCAAGAAGTCTGATTGTATTGTCGATATCGCCGGGATTCGGATGAACAAAAATTGCGCTGTGATTATATTTTTCCGCAATCATAATAAAACAGTCGGCGGTATCTTCGATCTGCAAACGCTTTTCGGTTTCAGACATTTGATTCCACTGCGAATAATGCCGCTGGGAAGGATGGACTTTTTTTAATACCTCCATAGTCAGGAAAAAAACAAGTTCAAAATGCGGAACACGTCCCGGTACAATTTCACGCCTTAAAGTGGCTGCAAAACGTTCGCTTTCTGTCATAATTTATACCCCGTTATAAATTTAAATATATTATTGCTTTATTTTTAATTATATAACAGGTATTATTTTAATATGTTAATAATCTGTTAAACGTAAAAAACCGTTATACTATTGAAATAATTAAAAATATAGTGTATACTAAATACTGTTAAAATAATTTCATTATAACGGAAAAATTTATATATGAATAATGAACAGATAAATAAATATTTCAGACGTATAGGACTAAATTACGATATATCATCATTTAAACCGGATTTAAACTCACTTAATAAAATTCAATATGCTCATGTGACTTCTGTACCTTATGAAAATATTGATATTTTAAATAATATTCCTTTAAATTTCAACATTGAATCGCTGTATGAAAAAATAATATTAAAAAATCGGGGAGGATATTGTTTTGAAATTAATTGCCTTTATTCCGATTTATTAAAATCACTGGGATATAACACAAAAAATTATATGGCAAGATATTTGCGGAATGAAACTGCTATTCCGATGAGGCGTCACAGAGTTATGGTTGTTAAACTCCCTGAAGGAGAGTTTTTATGCGATGCCGGAATCGGTGACAGAGCCGCAAGAATACCTGTTTTGTTATCTGATACACCGCAAGATCAATACGGAGAAACATATAAAATAATAAAAGAACCGTTTTTCGGAAATGTTTTATATGATTTATATAAGGGAGAATGGAAACGTCATTTTTCGTTCACAGAAGAGGAACAGCTTGACATCGATTATATTATGCCGTCTTTTTATTGCGAAAAACACCCGGATTCGCCTTTTAATAAATCATATATTGTTTCAATAAAAACGGAAAACGGAAGAATGACTCTTGACGGTATGACAGCAAAAATATTCGATAATAAAACCGTTATATCAGAAACTATTGAAAACGAAGATGGTATTAAAAAAATATTATCCGAAAGATTTAATATAAATTATTGATTAAATTATATAAAAATTAAATATTATGATAATAAAAAGAATTTTATCAGCATGGATAATTTCAGCGATATCAGTTATTATAATTATCAGCGGTTCTTTTAAAATTAAAACATATGCTTCTTCATTTAATATTTTTATTTACATATTAATTGTTGCGGGAATATTTTTTGTTATTACTGCTATAAAATTTTTATTAAATAAACGTAAACATAATTTTTGCGTAGATGATTATATATTGGCTTTCGCTATAATTATCTATGCTTTTATGCTTGTTAATATTTTAAACGATTTCTATTTTTACATAGGAGTTATGACCGTTATTACCATTTCAGGAATTTATTTTTTATCAGGGGATAAACTAAATTTTTCTAAAATAAAGCTTTCTGTCAAAGGCGCAATAATAATCGTTTCTGCGGCTGGATTATTATGCGCTTTTTTTATCGGATATTTAACAGTTCTGCGTTATATAACATACAGCAGTCCTAATTTCGACTTCGGAATTTTTGTAAACATGTTTTATAATATGAAAAAAACATTTCTTCCGAATGTTTCCTGCGAAAGGGATTTATTTAATTCTCATTTTGCTGTTCATATATCTCCGATTTATTATTTGATTCTTCCTTTTTATATGTTGTTTCCTTTTCCCCAGACATTGCAGATAGCACAAGCGGTGATTGTCGCAAGCGCGGTGATACCATTGTTTCTGATATCTAAAAAATATAATTTATCTCCTAAATTAATATGCGGTGTTTGTATCGCTTTCTGTGCGTATCCCGCTCTTTCCGGCGGATGTTTTTACGATTTGCATGAAAATTGTTTTCTTGTTCCTCTTTTATTATGGTTATTTTATTTCAATGACTGTAATAAAAAAATCCTTATGTATATTTCAGCTTTATTAGTTTTATTTGTAAAAGAAGATTCAGCTGTATATTTGGCTTTTTTTGCGATATTTATTATTACAGCGCAAAAAAAATATAAAAGAGGATTGATATTATTAATTTCTTCAATAATATATTTTTTATTAACTTCCTGGATTTTAAATACCTTCGGCGTCGGGATTATGGATATACGTTTTATAAATTATATAACAAACCAAGGCGGATTGCCTTCAATGCTAAAAAACATATTCCGCAACCCTGCTTTGGTTATATATGAAATATTTCATGAAGAAAAAATTTTATACATGTTGCAAATGTTTATACCGCTTGGATTTTTACCATTTGTAACGAAAAAAATTCCGAGATATATTCTTTTGCTTCCGATGGTTTTAATAAATTTGATGCCCGATTATAAATACCAGCATACATTGTATTATCAGTATAATTTCGGGGTAATTGCGTTTTTATTTTATGCTTCGGTTTTAAATATTTCCGATTTAAAATCCGGTTTTAAAAGATCATTTATTGCTTTTATAACCGTTTCGTCTCTGCTTATGTTTAATTCCACAGTTCTTGACAAATGGTATTATACGGGAAAATATAAAGATACCTTATATGAAATAAAAATGCTTGATAAATCATTATCAAAAATACCTAAAAACGCTTCGCTTCAAGCTTCGACATATTTACTTCCTCATGTAGCAGACAGATTTAAAATATACGAAATTGGTTCCCGCCATAAAACCGAATATATCGCAATTGATTTACGTTTTGAAGAAGACGAAAATTATAGTGATTTTGTTTTGGAATTATATAAAAATGACGGTTATGTCGAATATATGCATGAAGAATATGTGATTATCATATTATACAATCCGGATTGGATACCTGATTAAGTATAAAAATCATGGCATCCGATTGTAAATTCGTAATTTTGATTATAAACTGTCCAACGATTGTCAGCTATATCCTCGTATATAAAATATAAAATATCATTTGATAAACTGAATCCTTCAAGACATATTTTTGCTGCTATAATACTTTCATCTGTAGGTTCATTATAAATTCTTCCGTTTTCTGTCGGGGTAAATTGTATTGCGTATTGTGAATCAAAAATTACACTGTATATTGTATCAGGAAAATCTTTTGATAAAACTCTGTTTAAAACAACATTACCTACAGCGATTTTCCCGCGAAGAGATTCACCCTCGCTTTCCGCATTTATTATCCTTGAAAGCCAGTATAATTCGTCAGCATCATATATTTCGGATTGATCTTTAATTTTTGTATTTTGACATTTGACATAAACAGTATTAGTTTTTCCGTCCCATTCCACAAGAGCTTCATATAAAGCTGCAATCGCTCTTATCGGAACATAGTAACTATTATTTAAAATGAAACTATTTTTTTCGAAATATATGTATCTGCCGTTACATTCTATGTAATTTGTATAAACATTTAATTTATCTTTGCAATTGTCTCCGAGTGCTTTTCTGAAGCTTTCTGCCGGAACATATGTTGTTTCATCAATTAATAATAAATTCGATATATAAAGATATTTGTTGTTTATCAACACACTGACTTTATCTTTTTTTGCATTGATTTGTAGAGCAAAAATTGATACAATTACTGCTGTTAATATAATAAATGATAATTTTTTCATAACAATTTACCGGTTTTCCGGTTTTACATCCCTCGCTTTTTATAATATTTTTAAAATTAAAAAAAATAGCATCGGCTGCAACCGATGTTATTTTACTATAATTAAATTTTAAGTTCAATAATAATAATGTTCCTGAAAAGGGAAATATTACATAAGAGGAGCGCATATACGCATTATATTTTGCGCTATTTTGTATACAATATTTTGTTTTTTGGAAAATTCTTCAGTAATTTCTACACACATTTCTATTGTTTGTAAAAAATCGTTTTTCATATCAAAAACAGCATTGCATCCGTAAAGACGGGTACCGCATTCAAAGTGCAGATACAAGCTTCTGAAATCGAGATTCGCCGTTCCGAGAATCGCTGAAATATCGTCGGAAATGAATATTTTTGAATGAATAAAACCCGGTTTATATTCGTATATGCGTACACCGCTGTTTATAAGCTGCGGATAATAAGAACGCGTTACCATATGAACCAGTTTTTTATCCGGAATATAGGGTGTGATTATCCTCACGTCAACTCCGCTTTTTGCTGCTAAACAAAGAGCGGTATTTAAGTTTTCGTCAATGATTAAATACGGAGTGGAAATGTACATATAACTGCGTGCGTTATTAATTATTTGAAGATAAATATGTTCTCCTATGTTTTCATTATCTACGGGAGTATCACAATAAGGCTGTACATAACCCAAATTGTTTCCAATTATTGTCTTGTCGTATAAAAAATTAGAAAAATTTTCATTTGATTTTGAAATCGAATACCACATATTTAAAAATATAACACAAAAACTGAAAGCAGCCTCTCCGTATATAACAACCGCGGAATCTTTCCAGTGACCGAAACGTTCTTTTTGGTTTATATATTCGTCGGCTAAATTTATCCCTCCGGTAAAAGCGGTTATTCCGTCTACAACAACGATTTTTCTATGATCTCGGTTATTTTGCAGCGAAGTCCAAAAAGGTCTGAAAGGATTAAACGCGATACATTTTATTCCCAAATTCTCAAGCTTTTTATAATATTTAGGCGGTAAAGTAAACATACATCCCATATCGTCGTAAATAAGTCTGACATCAACACCCTCTGCCGCTTTTTTTACCAAGATATCTAAAATTGTATCCCACATATTACCGTGTTCTATTATAAAATACTCTAAAAATATATATTTTTTCGCTTTTTTTAATTCTGTTTGCAATATATTAAAATAACTTTCACCGGATGAAATATATTCAATTCTGCTGTTTTGATATACCGGGAAACCTATTCTATTGCACAAATATTTCGCCTGAGTTTCAAGACCTTCATTTAAATTTTTTAAATTTTCTAATATTTTATTATCCTGAATCAATATCGAATGTGCCTGCGGGTTATATTTTAAATATTTACGCTGTATTCTTTCAAAAGACGATTGAATTCTAAAAATTAAATAAAGGAAACCTCCGAACAGAGGGAAAGTCAATATCGTTATAATCCATGTAACTTTATAATCCAGTTTATCTTGTCGGTTTATAATATAAAAAACAACGATAATACTTAAAATTGTTAAAGTCAAAGAAATAAAGCGGTATTTTCCCGTCGCTTGAAGTAAAAAAATCGTTATTGTTATTTGTAATAGTAATAATATTATAACTGTCGTCCGGCGTCCGAATAATAATTTTAAAATTCTTTTGATCATTTTTTTATTTATTCATTTTTATTTATCCGTTCCTTTTGCGATGTTTGACATAATATTGCTGTCAAAATCGAGAATTGCAGATAAAATATAATTACTTACATACTTTCCTTTAGTAGTAAATGCATATCCCGAAGAAGTTTTTTCCATAAAACCGTTTTGTATGTATACTTTCAAATATTTTGCGTATAAATCATCAAAACTTAAATTAAATTTTTGATTAAAATCTTCTGTGTCAATACCCCTGTTGAGCCGAAGCTGAAGCATTACATATTCACCCATTCTTTCGCCGTTTGATATATCGTAATACTCATCTATTAATTCTTCGGTGTAATTTTCCTGCTCCAGCATATTCATATACAAATCAATATCACGTTTAAATGAAAAACGGCTTCCGTTTAAATATGAATGCGCCGCGGGTCCGAGCCCCAGATATTCTTCGCAGTTCCAATATTTCAAATTATGTTTACATTCAAATCCCGGTTTTGAAAAATTTGATATTTCATATTGTTCATAACCGTAATTATTTAATATATTAATTGAAGTTTCATACATTGCATATTCATTGTCCTCACACGGCAGGGCAAGAGTGTTTTTAATATCGAAAAATTCTGTATTCGGTTCAATTTTTAATCCGTATAACGAAATATGTTCCGGTCCTTTATCACAAAGCGATTCAAGAGACATTTTTAGAGATGCTTCGGACTGTTCGGGAATACCATACATCAAGTCGACATTAATATTATCAAATCCTGCGCTGCGTGCAGCTGTGAAACATTCTTCAAAATCTTCAAATGTATGTATACGCGAAAGGAGCTTCAATTCGTTTTCACAAGTCGATTGCATTCCGATACTTAATCGGTTAACTCCCATCGAACGCAATTTTTTAAATAAATTATAATCAGCAGTCGCAGGATTACATTCAATTGTAAATTCTGCGTCATTAGCTATATTTAAATTATGATAAATTAAATCGATCAACTCAATTAAATTCTTTTTAGGTAATACAGTCGGTGTTCCGCCTCCTATAAAAACCGAATCAATCGTATAATCCTTTATATTTTCAGAATAATCCTGAATATGAAGCGACAAGGCGTCAACATAACGCTGGTAATCATTCCGTTGTGATAATGAATAAAAATCACAATATGCGCATTTTGATTTGCAAAACGGTATGTGTAAATATAATCCTAAATTATCACTCATCGTTTTATACCTTTCAATGTCATTTATTTTTGGTTTTACATCTTATAATTTAATCATTATCTAATTTTAAAACTGACATAAACGCTTCGGGCGATATTTCAACCGAACCAAGCTGACGCATTTTCTTTTTACCTTCTTTTTGTTTTTCGAGCAGCTTTTTCTTTCTTGTTATATCTCCGCCGTAACATTTTGCAAGCACGTCTTTACGCAAAGCTTTAACGGTTTCACGTGCGATAATTTTACCGCCGATTGCCGCTTGTACCGGAATTTCAAATAAATGCCTTGATATATTATCTTTTAATTTTTCGCAAATTTTTCTTCCGCGGCTGTAAGCGTTATCTTCAAAAACAATAAAAGACAGAGCGTCCACGACATCGCCGTTTAATAAAATATCAAGTTTGACGAGTTTGCTTTTTTTATAACCGATTAATTCATAGTCGAGTGAAGCGTAACCTTTTGATCTGCTTTTCAGGGCGTCAAAAAAATCGTATATAATTTCGTTTAGAGGAAGTTCATAATAAAGTTCTGTTCTTGATGAATCGATATACTTCATATCAAGATAAACACCTCTTCTCTCCTGGCAAAGCTCCATGATGCTTCCGACGTATTCAGCAGGAGTCATAATTGTCGCTTTGACACTTGGCTCATATGCTTCTTCGATTTCGTCGGGAGAAGGGTAATTTGTAGGATTATCAATTTTAATTGTTTTTCCGCTCCGCAGCAATATTTCATATATAACGCTCGGAGCTGTCGTTATAATGTCAAGATTAAATTCTCTTTCAAGTCTTTCCTGTATTATTTCCATATGCAAAAGGCCTAAAAATCCGCAGCGGAATCCAAATCCGAGAGCGATTGAAGTTTCGGGATCAAATGTAAACGCAGCGTCGTTTAATTGTAATTTTTCGAGCGCATCCCTCAAATCCGCGTATCTTGCTCCGTCAGCGGGAAATATTCCGGAAAAAACCATAGGCAACGCTTTTTTAAACCCGGGCAAAGCGTTAATACAAGGATTATTAACGTTTGTTATTGTGTCACCTACTCTGGTTTCCGATATATTTTTTATCGAAGCGGAGATATATCCTACGTCTCCCGCCATCAAAACATCAGTTTTTTTCAAACCGAAAGCAGACATAACCCCGACATCAACTACTGTATACTCTGCTCCAGTACCCATCATTTTAATATTGTCTCCGCTTTTAACGGTTCCGTCAATTACTCTTATATAAACGACTACTCCGAGATATGTGTCATAATATGAATCGAAAATAAGACATTTAAGAGGAGCATTTTCATCGCCTCCCGGACAGGGAATTGATGATATAATCTTATCCAATACTTTATTTATGTTTATTCCGTTTTTTGCGGATATCGCAGGGCAATCCGCTGCCGGAACACCAATGATATCTTCTATTTCAGTTCTCACTCTTTCAACATCAGCGGCAATTAAATCTATTTTGTTTATAACGGGGACGATTTCTATATTCAAATCAACCGCCAAATAAGTATTCGCAAGAGTCTGCGCTTCGATACCCTGTGTAGCGTCAACTACTAAAAGCGCTCCTTCACAAGCATTGAGAGAACGCGAAACTTCGTAGTTAAAGTCTACATGACCGGGGGTATCGATCAAATTCAATGAGTATATATTTCCGTCAGGCGCGTTGTATTTTAAATTGACGGCACGCGCTTTTATGGTAATACCTCTTTCGCGTTCAAGATCCATGTTATCAAGAATTTGTTCTTCCATTTCACGTTCCTGAACCGCTTGGGTAAATTCTAAAATTCTGTCTGCAAGAGTTGATTTCCCGTGGTCTATATGTGCTATTATCGAAAAATTTCTAATTAATTCTAATCTATGCGGCATTTTATTTTACCTGTTCTGTAGAAATATAAAAAAATATGGTAAATCAAGTAATTATACTATATTTAAAAATTAAAATCAATAATTTTTTTATTAATTCATTATATTATAAACAATATATCAGAAAATTATAATAATTATATATAAATGTAAAAATATAATTCTAATTTGTTTGTAATATTGTTTACAATAAAAATTTAATATGTTATTATAAGGCTGCATGTTAACATTATAAAATATTTTTTCGGGTGGATATTATGAAACTTCGTTTTATTTCTGTCAGTATTCTGTTTTGTATAATTTTTATTTCTATTGTATCATGTGCAAAAAAAGCCGGAGATGATTTTTCGGAAACCAGTACAGTATCTTTATCTGAACAAATTGATACAGAAGCTGTTCCCGAAATTCCGGAAGAAAAATATGAAGGCTATACTTTCAACATTGCTTCCACAAATGACAATACAAATTTTGACACATGGCGTTTTTATTACGAAGAACAATCCGGAGAGGTTGTTGAGGACGCTTTTTACACACGGAATTTAAATGTTGAAGAAAGACATGAAATAAAATTTTCAGCTCATAAAATTTCGATGCAGCAAATAATGAAATCTATTAATGCGGATGAAGACGCTTATGATATCGCGTTTGAACGTGCCGTATCACTCCCGTCCGTATTATCCGGCGGATATATGCTTGAATTGAGCGAAATTCCTTATTTGGATTTATCATGGGGTTTTTGGGATCAGAACTCGTTAAATGATTTATCTGTTTCAAATAATATAATGATGGCGGCAGGAGATATACATTTATCTTCTTTTGACTGTACATGGACATTATATTTTGATAAAGTTCTAATAGATGATAATAATTTAGAAAATCCTTATGATTTGATAGATTCAAATAAATGGACTCTTGATAAACTCAATGATTTATGCAAAACTGTAAGCCGTGACCTCGACGGCAACGGGAAAATGGATCATCATGATTTTTACGGATTTTCGACTCATCAGGGGACATATCCGGGTTTAATCACGGCAACCGGTGAAAAATTTATTACGAAAGACAACGAAGGTATACCCTACATGTCGATGAACACGGATAAATTTTATCAAGCATATACTAAAATATTAAAATTAATGCATGAAGACGACGCTGTTTATGAGCAAATAGAAAAAATGGGCAGCTTCTCGAAAAATGAACAATGCGATATTTTTATGGAAGACCGTTCGATATTCTTTTCTGAAGTTATGAATATGATAACAAATGTTCTTCGTACAAAAGAAAACAATTACGGAATTGTACCATGGCCTAAATATGAAACAACACAGGACAGATATTATAATTATGTTCATGAAGCATCCGCTATGATGACAATCCCGAAAACAGCTTCCGATATAGAAAGAACAGGGGTTATCGTTCAGGATTTAGCATATGAATCATCAAAAACCGTAAGACCGGCATATTATGAAATAGCTATTGTAAATAAACTTTCGAGAGATGAAAGAATGGGCGAAATGCTCGATATTATATTTTCAAACAGAACATATGAACTTGCTTTTGTTTATGGCTGGGGAGGTTTTTCAGGGGCTTTTTATAATCTTGCCGTAAAAAACAATTCTGATTTATCATCGTTAATTGCTAAATACGAAAAGAAAATAATTAAGGATATCGAGAAATATATTGATAATGTAAACGAAAACAAATAGGAGTTTGATATGAATTTTTATCAAAGCACCGAAGGCTTGAGAAGTGAATTATATACGCCTGTTACAGGAAAATGGGTCAGAGATTATTATTATGGCATGGGTTATAAAGAAAATCTTAATGCTCCTGTTCCGGTGGCGCGTTCGAAAGCTTTTTATAAACTTGTTACATCCATTAAAAAAAACGTTTATAAAAACGACATCATAGTGGGATCTATAAAAGGAATGTTCGAAGATGTACCTCAAAGCGATATATCATTTTATCAGGGATATGTTTCAAGATTCGGGGAGAGAGGATGGCTGCAGGGAAGAGACCATTATGCTAGTGCCTATGACAGATTATTATCGTTCGGAATCGGAGGTATTTTATCAGAAATAAATGAATCTAAAAATAAATACAAGTTTGATTTGAAAAAAATCGAATTTTTGGATTCTTGTGAAACTGCAATGTTAGGTTTTTCCGAAATGATAAAAGGATATTCAAGGGCTGCTTTTGATTCTGAAATAAAAGAAATTTGTTTGCATTTATCAAAAGGAAAACCGCGTTCATTCAGAGAAGCGCTTCAGCTTGTTTGGTTCGGGCATATCGGATATTTATGTCAGGGGCTTTACGCTATGGCTTTGGGAAGAATTGACCAGTATTTATATCCCTTTTATAAAAATGATATTGATAATAAAGTTATTACGATGGAACAAGCTCAGTTGATGCTTGAAAATGTATTTTTAAAAATCGGTGAATACCGCGTTTGTTACGGCGCTGACGATGTTTGCAATATATGTATAGCAGGAATAACCCCGGATGGAGAAAACGCTGTAAATGATTTAACATACGCTGTTCTTCGGGCAGTAAAAAATTGTAATATTCCGGGGCCTAATCTCTCCGCCCGTATAAATCCTTTGACACCGGAAGATTTTTTGGAAGAAGCGCTAGGAGTTATCGGAACCGGTCTCGGTTATCCCGCTCTGATGAATGACAGTCCCAATATAGCGGCTCTTGTACATATGGGTTATTCGGAACGCGACGCAAATAATTATTGCATGGTGGGTTGTATAGAAAACTTTTTACCCGGAATGCAGCCGCCTTGGTCTGACGGACGTTTTGATACTGTTAAATATCTCGAATATACATTAAACCGCGGATTTGATTTGCTAACCGGAAATTTTTCCGGTATCGACTGCGGAGACCCCTGCGATTGGGAAACCATGGATGATCTGATGCGTGCTTATGAAAAACAACTGGCAAACGGAGCGGCTGAATATGTAAACATGATTCATCTTGAAAACGGAAGATATAATAATAATTTTTATGTTAACCCATACATGAGCTGTTTAACCTACTGCTGTATTGAAAGAGGTCTCGATATTTGCAACGGAGGAACTATATATCCCGCGGCACACGGAGCAGCTGAAATGGGTATCGGAACAATAACAGATTCCCTTTCCGCTATCGAAAAATGTGTTTACAAAGATAAATCCGTTTCAATGAAGGATTTGCTTGAAGCTATAAAAGCTAATTATTCGGGTTACGAAGATATAAGAGAAAAAATGATGGCTGTTCCCAAATACGGAAATGACTGCGATGAAACCGATAAATACGCCGTTTGGTTTGTCGATTATACTTCTGATTTATTCGATCAGTACAGACTTCAGGACGGCGGACGTTTTTACACAGCTATAGCTTCAAATGTAAGCAATATCGGATCAGGAGCAGCAAGCGGAGCTACCCCCGACGGAAGACTGGCACGTGAACCGATAAGCGATGCGGCTTCCCCTACTTACGGCAGAGACAAACGCGGTCCGACTTGCACTGTAAAATCTATATCTAAGCCCGATTATTCAAGAGTTGCTTGCGGAACAGTGCTTAATCAAAAATTTTCACCGGATATGTTCCGCGGCGAAAAAAATATTAAAAGGCTCGCAGCTTTAGTCCGTATATATTTTAAGCATGGCGGACAGGAAATACAAATTAATTCTATATCAAGAAGCGTATTAATGGATGCAATGGAACATCCGGAAAATTATGAGGGATTGATTGTACGCGTTTCCGGATTTTCTGCTTATTATACAAAACTTGACCGTTCAATACAGCTTGATATATTAAACCGCACTGAACATGCTTAATAATCTTGAGGGTATTTATGATAAATGAAATAAATGTATTTAATATTCAGCATTTTTCTACCGGAGACGGACCGGGAATAAGAACTACTGTGTTTTTAGGCGGCTGCAACCTTGTTTGCCCCTGGTGCCATAATCCGGAAGCTTTGTATGGTAAACCGAAATATTTATCAATTGATGAAATTGTTTCGGATGTTATGGGAGACATTGAATTTTACGATTATTCAAACGGAGGAGTTACAATATCAGGCGGAGAACCTCTTTGCAATATTGACGGATGTATTGAATTGTTAAAAAAATTCCGCGAA
>JAVBPA010000129.1:0-12757 GCA_031549925.1 Eubacteriales bacterium | reverse complement strand
AAAATATGCATACTTACAGTGAAGTTATTTCTTCGGAAGACGCTGAGCTGACGGCGTTACTGGTCAGTAAATTTATCGAAGCGGGTGCGTCAAAATGGATGAAAGGCTAGTTTTATTAAAAGAACTTTGCGATGCTTTCGGTCCTTCGGGCTGCGAGGGTAATGTCGCCGATATAATAATTGAAAAACTCGACGGATTAGCGGACGAAATAAAAAAAGACCGTACAGGCTGCGTAACGGCAGTATACCGGGGAAAGAACGGTGATATCGGATCGAAACGGCTGCAAATCGACGCACATATGGACGAAGTCGGATTTATGGTTACTCATATCGACGACGACGGAGCTATACGTTTCCGTACAGTCGGAGGTATTGATGCGCGTGTCATTTGCGGAAGGCGTGTTGTTTTCGGAGATGAAAACAAAAAAATCGAAGGGATTGTCGCCTCAAAAGCCATACATCAGCAAAGCGCTTCAGAGAGAAAGGAAGCAACCGGTATTGAAAGCATGTATGTTGATATCGGTGCTAAAAACAAAGATGAAGCATTAAAATACGTTGAACCGGGAGATTTCGGAACATTTGTAAACAATTTTGTTTTGTTCGGCAATAAAATGCTGCGCTCCAAAGCCCTTGACGACCGTCTCGGATGCGCTGTTTTGATTGAAACTATAAAGAAACTCAAATCAGAAAATATCAGATTTGATTTTGATATATATTTTGTTTTTTCCGTGCGTGAAGAATTGGGAAAAGCGGGTGCGATAACTTCTGCTTATTCGGTAAATCCGGATAAAGCTATAGTTATTGAAGCAACCGCAGTTGCCGACATAGCGGATGTTCCGGAAAATTCAACCGTTGCGAAAACCGGAGAAGGAGGCGCTGTTTCGCTTCTCGACGTCGGTACTATCTACGACCGTGATTTCATCGAATTTATTATGAAAACCGGAAAAGACAACGGTATAAAATGCCAGTATAAACGATATGTCTCAGGTTCAAACAACGCCGCTCACATACAAAGAACACACGGCGGTGTTTCAATAGCCGCAATTTCAGCTCCGACAAGATATATACACACTCCGTCAAATGTTATAAACACAGATGATTATTATTCTGTTACGGAACTGTTGTATACTGTCATAAAAAATATTGAAATATAGAGGATTTGGTATAATAACATGTATGAACTGATGAAAAAATTGATAAAAGCTCCTTCCGCTTCAGGCAGAGAACGCCTTGTGGGAAATGTTATCGCTGAAATAATAAAACCGTATTGCGACAATGTTAAATTCGACGCTATGGGTAATTTGATTGCTTTTAAAAAGGGTGAATCAGAAAATGCAAAAAAACTGATGTTTGCCGCTCATATGGATGAAATCGGATTTATAGTAACGCATATAGAAGACAACGGATACATCAGAATATCACCTATAGGCGGTATAAACTTTGGCGCGTGCGCTTATACAAATGTAATTTTTCAAAACGGAATCCGCGGAATTATAGTTCCCGAAGCAAATACTTCGTCTTCCGATTGGAACGCTTCCAAAATGGTAATTGATATCGGAGCTTCAAAAAGAAAAGAAGCAGAACATAAAATAAAAATCGGAGACACCGCAATATATGAACCCCGGATAGAAAAGCTGCTTAACCGCCGTATAGCCGGTCATCCGCTGGATGATAAGCTCGGCTGCGCGGTTATGATAAAAGCTTTAAAAGAGGCTAAAAAGTTCGCGAACGACACTTATTTTGTGTTCACGGTACAGGAGGAAGTGGGATGCCGCGGGTCAAAAACCGCCGCTTACGCAATTATGCCGGATTGGGCGGTCGCTTTTGACGTAACCGGAACGGGAGATTCGCAGGGATCAAAACCAATGGCTGTAAAACTCGGCGGAGGAGCCGCTGTAAAATTAAAGGACAGCTCCGTTATTTGCGACGGAATGGTCGTTGATCTGCTGAAAACTTTAGCCGAACAAAATAAAATCAAATATCAATTGGAAATATTGGAATACGGCGGAACAGATACTTCTTCAATGCAAGCCGCCGGAGAAGGCGCTTTGTCCGGGTGTATCTCAATCCCTTCCCGTTATATCCATTCCGGGGTGGAAACAGCGGATCTCCGTGACTGCGAAGCTTGTATCTCTCTTGCCTGCGCTCTAATCGAATACAAATTGCAATAAATTATATTTTTTTTATATTTCAAGAAATGGAATTTATAATAAATTATATTTATCACAGATGAAAATATTAAAATTAATTTCCCGTC
Organism: Eubacteriales bacterium; assembly: GCA_031549925.1. Taxonomy (GTDB): domain Bacteria; phylum Bacillota; class Clostridia; order Oscillospirales; family CAG-272; genus JAVBPA01. Next base: position 10,501 of record JAVBPA010000129.1, on the reverse strand, counting down.
TTTTCCCTAAATCTTACACAAGAAGCGTTTTTCTTCCGCTTGTATTGTTTTCCTCCGTTTTGTCTTCCGTAACCGCTCTGCTTGTACCGGTTTTTATCGGTAAAGCTATAGATTCCGTATTCTTAAAAAACGGAATGGAATTTATTTTAAAGCTTATTTTTATCGCTTCGGCGGCGGCGGCGTCCGCCTTGTTTCAATGGATTGCAATTTATTGCGGTTCTCATCTAACCGTAAAAATCACACGTGATTTGCGTGTCAGACTTTTTGACAGTCTATGTTATGCGCCTCTCGGAGAAATCGAAAAAATCAAAGACGGAGATATTGTAAACATCGCCTGCAATGATATTGATTTGATATCAGACGGACTTTTATCCGCTTTGACACAACTGTTTTTTGCGGTGACGACTGTAATCGGAACACTCGTTTTCATGCTTTCGGTAAAACCGGAAATCGCGGCGGCGGTGGCTCTTCTTACTCCCCTTTCAATCATTATCGCAGGACTGATTGCCGGAAAATCATACAGATATTTTAAACAGCAGACACTTTCGCAAGGGAGGCTTTCGGCTACAGCGGCGGAAATTCTGTCAAAACCGGATTTGATAAAAAGTTTTAATTACAGCGGAGAAGCAAAAAAAAGATTCAATTATGAAAATAATATTCTGCTGGGATGCGGATTCAAATCTCAGTTCTGGTCTGCTATGACAAATCCTAGTACACGTTTTGTAAACAGCCTGATATATGCGGCGGCAGGTATTTTTGGATGCGTTGCCGCAGTCGGCGGTACAGTTTCTTTAGGGGAAGTATCGGCTCTTTTGATTTACGCCGGGCAATACACGAAACCCTTCAATGAAATCAGCGGAATAATATCGCAGTTTCAATCCGCACTTGCTTCCGCTGAACGAGTTTTCAATATTATTGATATGCCGAAAGAAGATCTGACTCTTGGGGAAAAATATAATGAAACAAAAGCTCCTGAAATCGAATTCAAAAATGTATCTTTTTCATACCCTAACGGAAAACAGGTTCTAAAAAACTTTAATACAATCATAAAAAGCGGCGACCGGGCTGCTGTAACCGGTAAAACCGGATGCGGGAAAACAACTCTGTGCAGTCTCCTTTTGCGTTTTTACGACTCTTACGAAGGTGATATTTTAATTGAGGGGCAAAATATTAAACTGCTCTCAAAAGAATCCCTGCGAAGCGTTTTCGGGGTTGTAATGCAGGATATCTGGCTTTTTACAGGTACAATCCGTGAAAATTTGCAATACGCAAATCCGTCGGCAACCGATGAGGATATAAAAAAAGCCGTTGAAATTTGCAAATCAAGCGGATTTATTTCAAGGCTTGAAAATGGATTTGATACTATAGTGGGCACTGAAACTCCGCTTTCATTCGGACAGCGGCAACTACTGTGTATCGTACGTGCGATGCTTTCAAATCCGTCTGCTCTTATACTGGACGAAGCGACCTCAGGAATTGATGTACGTACCGAAAAGCAGGTAGCGGATGCGTTCTTTTCGCTTATGCGCGGAAAAACCTCGATAATCGTAGCTCACCGCCCGGCGACGGCAGCAAACGCAGATATCATTATAGATATGCAACAGAATTAAGTATAACAGGAAATCAAGCTTGACTTTCAGAATCGGAGAAAAAACATGGATAAAAAACCAGAATTATTAAAAAATCTGCCCCCGGATATAAAAAAAGTAATATTTTTCCGGCAATTCCGGTATACCGCTTTTTTTGTGATATGGTATTCGGCTATATATTTCGGAATATATAAATATGTTGTTTCTTCCGGTTTAGAAAAAATCCCGTTTCAAAATATTATAATTATGTTTTTTATATTGGGTGCTATTCCCTTTATCGTTTTTCAGTTCAAAAAAATATTTTTGGAATCGACCTACTGCGGGGTTATCGCAGAGATAAAAGCCGTGGGATATTGGGGCGGGACAGCATTGGTAAAGCGTTCCGTAAAAGCGGAAAATACTACCTATGCAAAAATAACGATTTATTTGGATAACGGAAAAAAGAAAATTTTAATTTTGGAAAACAATGACGGAAGGCATACGACTTATTACAAAAAGGTGACTTTGTAACTCATTACCGTTATATCGATATACCATATAACGCAAATTATACAAAAAACAACGGACTGGTTTGCGTCGTCTGCGGAGAATATTACGATACCGACAGAGAAAAATGCGGGAGATGCAATCATACAATGCTGAAAAGAAGTTAATTTTTTTTGCAATAGGAATTTATATATTTATTTTTCATAAAAAATGTTTAAAATTAAATACAACAGGAAAACAGCCGTTTCATCAAGAAAAAATAAAACGGCTGTTTATTTTATTTAAAAAATATTTTTATGCAATATCTTTAAATACGTCAATATACTTCTTTTGATGAAACTATTTAGTCAATTAAAAGCTCATCGTCTTCTTCACAGCTGAGTTGTTTAATTGTGAGTATCGAATTTATACCGCCGATTTGTGTCAAAGTCAAAGCAGTGTCGGATGTGACCGCGAGGTCGACAACATCGCCTCTTGAAAGATACACTATCGCTGTACCGAATATTGTTGTTGCTACACCTGCGGTAACGGGATTTGATTGAGTTACAGTATCGTTGCCGTTAACTCTAACAGCTGCTGTAAGTGTTCCCGATGCAGACGGAATCGCGTCGATTTTATAAATAATTTCATATACTCCGCTTTTTCTTATTAAAAGCGAAGAGGGACCCGCATTGAAATTTATTCTAAAAGAAGGAGTGGGTATTGGAAGTGCTATAACCTGTTCCAAATTCGCGCTGAATTCAATTGTTCTTGCCGCATTATTAAGCATTCCGCCGTATGAGAGCTTACATTCTTTTTCTCTCTTCTGTCTTTCGTCGTGGTCGTCATGGTCGTGTTTGTCTTCGCAGCAATAGCAGCATTTCTTTTTTTCGTAGCAATCACATTCACAATAACAATCACATTCGCAGCAGCATTTGTTATCGTATTCGCTTTCATAGCGTGATTCAGGACATGGTGTACAATAAGATGAACATTTTTCTGTATTCTTGCGGTACATTTCTATTCTCCTTCAATAATGACTATTACGAGAACTTTCGTTCCTCCCTATAGTATATTCAAACCTCCCGCGAGTGTTACTGAAATTATATCAGAGCTTAACTTAAAAATAAAATTTAAAATAAAGAAACGCGGAGCAAACTAAACGCCCCGCGATTTTTATAAAAATCCCCGTAAAGTTTTTGGGGATTCATTAAAATTTATAATTTTACGGCAAAAATAATTTTATATTTATCTCACAAAAAGAACCGTAACCGGTATTGACTATAAAAGTTTATTATATTTATGGATTGGTAATAATTAAATTATACGGAATTCTGTAGTGGTCTGCGAAGTTGTGCGCGTATGAATCTTCGTAACATAAAATTGTCATTGAAATACATCCGGTAAACGCTCCGGTTTCTATTTCCTGTACTGCATCATGAATAATCAAATATAAAAGCGAAGAACATCCGAGAAAAACTTTATCGTTTATTTTTGCTACGGAAGCGGGTATTGTAAAATTATTCAATTTTACGCAATACGCGAAAGCTCCCGTTCCTATATATGTTAGCCCATCCGGAATTTCAATCGAAAGCATTTCAGAACAATATGTGAAAGCATAATCTCCGATTCTGGTAACAGAAGCTGGTAGAGTAAGAGTGTTTTTGATATTAACGCATCCGTAAAACGCGTTGTCTCCTATTTCCTGTAAAGTATCGGGAAGCACAAAAGTTTTAGCTCCGGCAGGCATACATATCAACTTTGTAAAATATTTATCATACATCGCGCCGTACGCATCTGAAGCGAAATAAGGATTCTGCGGACTCACGTTTATATCGGTAAGAAATACACACGAAGAAAACGCGTCGGCAGAAATTAAACTAAGTGTTGATGGAAGAGTTATTTCCGTAACAGAACTTCCCAAAAAAGCTGAGCTTCCTATTTTTATAAGCCCTTCGGAAAATGTAACTGTTTTAAGAGAATAACAATACGCAAAAGCATTTCTTCCTATTTCTTTAACGGAAGCTGGAATTATCACGCTTGTTATCTTTGTATTTTCTCTGAAAGCATTATCGTAAATGCTTGTTACATCAAGTCCGTTTACTTTTTGCGGTATTATTACATTTTCAGAAACCCCGATATATTCTACAAGTAATATAGTACCGTCCGCGCCGACAGCAAAACTAAAATCGGTGATCGGATTTTCCGTTTGCTCCGGTGATTTAACCGTTATCAAGCACGAAGCGGTTTTGCCGTTCTTTGCCGTAACTGTAACAGTCGCGCTGCCTTCCTTGGTTCCGGTTAAAATATTTCCGCTGTTATCAAGAATTTTTACAATATTTTCGTCAGAAGTTTTCCATGAAAGCGTTTTATCATCCGCATTTTTAGGTTCTATTTTAACGTTTAGCTTCATTTGAGTTCCTGTTTCAAGCGTAATGGAAGCGCCGACATCAAGCTCTAACGATTCAATCTCTACAGCGGCGGAAGTTACCGTAACGGCGCAGAACGCTTCTTTTCCGTTTACGGTTTTTACCGTGATAAAGGCTGTTCCCGGAGAAATCGCAGTTAATTTTCCGTTATCGCATACCACAACTTCAGTATCTGAGCTTATCCATTCAACCGTTTTATCAGAAGAATTTTCAGGAAGCACTTCGGCTGTCAAAACAGTAATTGAACCCATTGTCATATGCAGTTCGGTTTTGGATAAGCTTACCGATACGGGTCCGTTATCCGTTACCGTTACGGTACATACAGCTTTTTTTCCGTTTGATGTGGAAGCTGTTATCTGGGCTGTTCCTGCGGAAACCGCAGTGATAATTCCGTTTTCGCATCCGGCAACCGATGTATTCGACGAAGTCCAGCTGACACCTGTATCAGTGGCGTTTGCCGGAGTAAATGACGCTGTAATAACCGCCATTTCTCCGATTTTCAAAGAAACCGATTTTTTATCAAGAGTAACCGAAGTAATTTCTACGGATTTAGATACAACCGTAACTTGGCAGGAAGCTGTTTTCCCGTTGGTTGTTTTAACTGTTACAGAAGCACTTCCTTCACCTACGGCTGTTATAATTCCGTTTTTTACTGTAGCGACGCCGGCGTCTGAAGTGGTCCATGTAACCGATTTATCAGTTGCGTCGGATGGTAGCAGCATTGCCGCGATTGTAGATTTTTCACCTGTTTTCAATGTGACGGATGAAGCGGTCAGCGCAACCCCGGTGACTTCGATCGCCGAAACCTGAACATTGCAGAAAGCCGTTTTATCGTTTACGGATTTTACTGTTATAACGGCTGTTCCCACTCCGACCGCAGTGATCAATCCGTTTTGACTTACTGACGCAACCGCTTTGTTTGATGTGGACCATGTTACTTTTTTGTCTATTTCGCCGTTGATATATTCAAGCATTGCGGAAAGGGCGGCTGTTGATCCCACTTTTAAATCCATTGAATTTGTGTTGAGAGTAACAGCGGTAATAGTTCCGGTAAGGGAAGCGGAATCTGTCTCTTTTTCCGTTGTTTCTGTATCGGGTTTTTGGGTTTCGTTCAAACTTGATGTTGTTTCGGTATTTTTTGTTGTTTCTTCATCATCAGGTTTTTTCGTTGTTTCCCCATTTTCCGAAGTACTTTCTCCTGTTATATTACCCTCTGTTTCTTTTTCGTCTGATGTAACATCTGCCACTGGTTTGTTTTCTTTGTTATAAAGAGCCAAAAATATAGTTGCGGACATGACTATAAGAACAACCGCCGCTATCAATACAATTACACCGGTTGATATTTTCTTTTTTCCGATAACTACTCTAGGTTTAGGGTTATCGTTTGAACTTGCCGGCTTTTCGGAACCGCATACAACGCAGTTCCTGCCTTGGTTCAATGTTTCGCAATTCGGACATTTCCAAGCCATATTTTGCTCCGTTTAACACTCTGCTTTAATTTTAATTGTATACTGATTTACTATGATCTGATTTAAATAAAATATATCTTATATAATAAATTATATTTATGGAAAATTATGTCTATAATGATTTGGGTTTTGAAAAATAATTGTTCTTTTTTTGAGAAGTATTGCAAAATTCGGAAGCGGCTGATAACGCCTGCGAAATTTCATCCGCTCTCGGACGGTTCATCGGATCAGCCGAAAGCATAAGTCTTATCATAACTCCGATTGAGGGCGGAATATCCGGACAAATTTCCGGCGGAACTCCGTCTAATACCGATTCATATATATAATCATAGCAATCATCAAAAGCGGGTCTTTCACCGCATAAAATTTCATGAAAAATTATACCGAGAGAAAATATATCTAGCCTTGTAGTCAAAGAGGCTTCTTCTCCGGCGATGCATAAAAAAGTTTCGGGAGAAAGATAAACGGGATCGCCCTGAATATCGTCTTTATTGTCAGGCGGTTCGTTTTCAAAAAAGCTGCTGTCAAAATCGATCAGCTTTGCCGTAAAAAAATCGTTTTCAGTCCGTTTTATTATAATATTCCCCGGTTTTAAATCCGCATGTATGACGCCTGAGTCATGGATACATTTAACGCTGTAAAGAAGAACTCTCAAAAGAAGAAGTTTTTTATCAAGCGGAATCTTTGCTATAGCCTTGAAATCATACGGGCTTATATCAATTTTATCGGTTATAATATAATAACGTGTTTTAAATCTGAAAAAATCGTTAACACCTATTATATTGCCGTTCGAAGCGGAATTTATCGCACTGTAAAGCTTGCTTTTTTTAGCAGAAAATTTTTCGCAGCCCCGTATTATCGATTTGCGCAAATCGGACGAAATTTCCGAAGATGAATCGGGATAAACGGGAGAGATAAATTCTTTTATAAAATATTCTGTTTTATCCGGGTCGTCCTCCATGTAAGCGAATCCCCATTTTGAATAACCGCTTCCCTGGCCGCATAAAGGACGCGTGAGGATATAATTCCCGATTTTAATCAACTCTGACATAATGAAAGATAGTCCCCTCTGTAATTTTGCCAAAGCCGTTCGGCGGTATTATCGGTATTGTCCTCCGACTCGTCTTCTAAGATTTTTATATAATTATTGTAAATATAATCGTATCTTATCTTCATATTTTCCCGAAAACACGAAAAACCTCCGGGTGTGCGCAGCAAAGCCGCGAACGAAAAATCGTCTGAGGCGTATTCCCCTATAATATTTTTAAGAGAATATCCCCAATCCTGCGGAGAATCGGCTTTAATCAGAGTTTGCAGCAGCGCGTATTCAAATTCCATAGCTGTTCTGAAATAGGCGTAAACGCCGTCTGTAACCGCTATCACGGCACAGCTCGCCGGAAGATCGGAAATTTTTTTAGTATAGATATTAAACGGTATATCTGCGTTAGCGTAATTAATCAGACGTTTGTCGCTGGGAAATGTTTCATCAAAATCCGATAAAACACCGCTGCCGCCCGAAATTATATGAAAACCCGAAATATCAAGCAGATAAATTCTTGAATCTCCCGCCCAAAAACAATTCATTGTATCATCGCCTATAACCGCGGCGCAAACCGTTGTGGGCAGGCTTTTCTGCATATCGCTTTTATGCCGGTTTTCGCCGTTCTTGCTATTCAGCTCGGAGTTATATTTCAGGAAGGTTTGTACAAGACATTCGCCGTAAAGCTCCGGTATGGCAGTCAGCGGATCGCGGTTCAATTCATCGCAAACTTCCGTGCAGGCGGCAAGTACGTCTCTGGCTCTGCGCGCCGCCAAATATGCTCCGGTATGTCCTCCCTCGCTTGGGTATTTACGCGACCCCAGACCTCCGCAACCGTCAAATACAGCTATAATATCACATTTCAAAGATGATACGCAAAGATACGCGTCCTCGCCCAAGCCCTGCTGTATTTCCCCGCAGGCTTGAACAAAACAAGTACCGTCGTTTATTTTTTGGATCATATTGTGTTTGTGATTGTTTCTATCATTTGCTCGTATCCCTGTTCGCGCAGTCCCTGACCTTCTTCGGTCGGAATATGATAAACATTGTTCCATGTATTCACAATCATCATCCACCAATCGGCGGCGGGTGTAAACAGCACAAGTCTTTTTGAGTCGTTGTCTATATATTCGCTTTCCGCTCCCGCTCCTCCCCACCAGCGTGTCAATTCATCAAAATTTGCCGCCATTCCGTCAGGATAATTTGATGAAACAGAACCGTATCCAAGTTTATGAGCCGGAGCGTCTGACCAAACCACGACGATTTGCCGCTTTTTCTTTCCCTCCGGATTCCAATCCGATCTTATAGCGTAGCCGAGAGCTTCAAGTCCGTCTTCCGGATCGTCGCCTCCTCCCTCCGCCGCGATAGAATCGACACATTCGGAAAAATCCGCTTCTTCGTCCGGTAAAACGAAAAAGTCGGTTTCAAGCATAGCGTTTTCGCCGTCTGCGATATAATCGCGGAAAGCTATTATCTTTATACGCATTTTATCGATAACCTTGCGTTTTCTTTCCATAGCCGCGGTTACATCGTTATAAAAGTTCAAAGCGTTATCCTTGACCATATCTATGATACTGTCCATGCTTCCCGTTGAATCTATACAGAAAACCATATCGACATTATATGTCAGTTTGTAATTGCTCGGCATAACCTGCTCCTTTATTTTTTACAACCATAAAATAACTTAACAATTCTTTAGTTTAGTTTTATTTTTCGGTTTCCGGATTATTTTTGTATGAAGAGGATAAATCTATCGAATGAAATTTTGAATTTGATCCTTTGTCATTCCCCGAATTTGTATGACTGTCGGAATGTTTTCCGGAGACCCTGTTTGTACGCGATCTGTGGTGGCGCATTTTTTCAGCCTTGTTTGCCGTGAAAAGAGCCGTTATTGCTAGAACCACCGTTATAAAATTAAATATCAAAAAAACAGCCGTTATATAAGAATAATCAACTCCGTAACCCATTTTTTTAACGGAAGAAATACCTTCGGCCGGTATTCCGCTTTTTGAATATACAATACTTATATTGACTGTTAGCAATGCGACGGCGGAAGAAATAAAAGAAATTATGCTGAACAGAGCGGTAATTATTTTCGGAACGGAAGGAATAAAAGCAAATATTACCGTGATAATAATTCCCGAAACAGAAATTATCGCCATAAACGATTGAAATGAAGGCAAAAATTGAATGAGGTCAAAAAAACCGACAGCTTCACCGTAACCGTCAAATCTAACGGCTGGAATTACTCCCAAAAGCAATGTATTTATCGCCGCGAGCGCCGTAAACATTGAAAAAATCGAAGCCAATTTTGAAACAGATTTAAAAATATCAATCCCTCTTTTCATTATTTTTATGATATAAAATAATAATTAATTACATATGCCGTCAATGTAAATATTTTTACTTATATTCTCTGGTAAAATATAAAAACTTATATGATTTCATATGATATCAAATATTTTAAATAAAAACAAGTAACAATATACAATTATTTCATAATTAATCATATTGTTTCAAAAAAGAAATTGTTATATAATAATCAAAGAAAAAAATCAAAGAGGATACTATGATAAAAATAAGAAACATGGATATATCGGATTACGGGGAAGTTTATAAATTATGGCTGTCAACTTCGGGAATGGGCTTAAATAAAACCGACGATTCTGAAAGCGGAATAAAACGTTATTTAAACCGTAATCCTAAAACCTGCTTTGTCGCGGAGGAGAACGGAGCAATTTCCGGAGTCATTCTGAGCGGACACGACGGACGCAGGGGAATTATATACCACATGGCAGTCAAAGCGGATATGAGACGCCGCGGTATAGGAAGCGCGCTGCTTGAAGCGGCAACCGACGCTTTAAAAAAAGAGCAAATATCAAAAATCCTGCTTGTTGTATTCAAAGAAAACAAAGCAGGAAACGAATTTTGGGAAAACCGGGGATTTTCTGCGAGAGAGGATCTTGTTTACCGCAATAAAGATATACGAGAGCTTGAAAAGGTACTATAATGACGAATAAAAACAAAGTCTACATAACGGACGGATTTGTAAGCCTTTGCGAATATATTCCAAAAGAAGATGATATCGGCGGATATAACTGCTGGCTCGACGGGGAAACACAGCGGGGTTACAATCACATCTACAAAGGTTCTTTCGAGGATTTCGCAGCGGAAGAAATAAAAAGCCGTTTCATCGCGGTAATTGTCAGATGCTGCGACGGCGCAAGAATAGGACAAATATTTTTGTCGGCTGAAAACGAACCGGAAAATAATAATACGCCCGCTGATCTTGCGATTATGATATATCCGGACTACCGGAACGCGGGAGCGGGGTTTGCCGCTTTCTTCCTCGGTGTTCGTTATTGTTTTGATTTTTTAAAGCTGGACTGCATTAGCGCGGGGTGCTATGAAGACAACACGGCAAGTTTGAAGATAATAAAAAAATGCGGTTTTTTCCGCCATCCGCCGGGAGATGTTATAGAAAAGCATTATCTCACGGGGAATCCGGTT
>JAVBPA010000084.1:0-10385 GCA_031549925.1 Eubacteriales bacterium | reverse complement strand
GCTTTGCGTACAGTTACTATATCACCTATACGGATATCCTTATCTTTTATATAATTAATATTGTGCAGTGTAGCACGCCGTACTGTAGTACCGGCAAGTGAAACTGCGTCCAGGACAGCTGTTGGTGTAAGTACTCCTGTTCTTCCTACATTAATTACGATTTCGGTTAGCTTTGTCTGCTTTTCGTCGGGAGGAAATTTATATGCAACTGCCCAGCGTGGGACATTGGTGTTTTCACCTATTTCCGTTCTAGCTTCTATATCGTTTACATTAACGACAATACCGTCAATATTATATTCAAGTTCATTTCTGATAGAAGATGTTTTTTTGATATATGATACGATTTCATCGTAATTTGATGTGACAAGAGTATCAGGGATAATATTAAACCCCAAAGACTTTATAAAATCTATTCCCTCACTGTGCAATTTAAAATGACGGTCACATCTTTGGATATTAAAAGCGAACATTTCAAGACCGCGTTCCGAAACAATTGAGGAATCAAGCTGTCTTAGGGAACCTGCCGCAGCGTTTCTGGGGTTTGCGAACAAAGGTAAATTTTGCTGCATCCGTTTTTCGTTTAATAAATTAAATGAACTTTTCGGCATATAAACTTCTCCTCTGATTTCGAGAAGTCCTTGGTATTCGATATTAAGCGGAATCGATTTTATTGTCCTTATATTATTTGATACATCTTCTCCAACCAATCCGTCCCCCCTTGTTGCGGCGCGGACAAATTGTCCGTTTTCGTATATCAGAGAAACAGATAAACCGTCAATTTTATATTCCGATGAAAAATCACCGTACATTGAATATTTATTTATAAATTCATAAAGTTCATCAAATGAAAAAACATCAGTTAAGCTTTTCATTTGAACGGAATGAGTTACTTTCTCAAATCCATCCGAAATAATTCCGCCGACACGCTGTGTGGGAGAATTCGGATCATAATACTGCGGATATAATTTTTCGAGTTCCGACAATTCGAGATAAACCATATCATAATCATAATCCGATATTTCGGGCGAATCATCGGTATGATATTTTTTTGAATGATAGTTTATATATTCACGCAGTTTTTCTATTTTTTCTTTTATTTCAATATTTTCCATATTATCAATCATAAGCTTTATTCATCGATAAAAAATCTTTTGTACCAAATCAAAAAAGTTAAAGCAGTATATATTTTTCTGGCGTTGTTTTTAATTTTGTTATAATGATCTGCCGCTAAAAACGCAAGCTGCCCGCAGTCAAAAAATTCTTTCGCAAAATCAGATAAAAAATATTCCATTATATAATCATACCATTTTTTTGTGGTAAACCAGTGTCTTATAGGAACCGGGAAACCTTTTTTAGGTCTGTTTGCCCATTCATCAGGTATTGTTAAACCTGATGCACAGCGAAGAATTTTTTTTGTCTGTTTTGTATCTATTTTATATTCGGAAGGTAATGTCGCCGCGTCCTCCATAACATATCTGTCAAGGAAAGGTACTCTCAATTCAAGTGAATGAGCCATAGACATTTTATCGGCTTTTAATAATATATCTCCCGGAAGCCATAAATTTATATCAAGATATTGCTTTTTGGTAAGTTCATCCCATTTCGTGACACGGCTGTATATCTTATCAGTTATAGAATCAACGCTGTAACCATTTTTATAAGGTTCTTTTAAAATAGATACTGCTTCATCTTTCGGATATACAAGAGCTTGTCCGATAAAATAATTTTCAGGTTTTCCGCTGTTGCGTATTAAAAATTCACGGCCGCGGAAATATTTGTTTTTTTCAGCAAAACTTGCTGCCGGATTTCGGATAAACGAAGGTAATTTTTTATATATATTTGATTTAAAATTTTCACCGTACCATTCATAACCTGCATATATTTCATCAGAACCTTCTCCCGATAATACGACCGTTACATGTTCTGAAGCGAGTTTTGCCAAAAAATACAGAGGTATTGATGAAGGATTAGCCTGCGGTTCATCCATATGATATTGAATTACAGGCAAAATATCCATACATTCGTCGCCGCCGATTATTTTGCAATAGTTGTTTATACCTAATATTTTGGATAGTTTTTCCGCATATACATTTTCATTAAATTTAGCTGCTTCCGCTGCGTCAATTCCGTATTGTTCAAAATCAAAACCTACAGAAAATGTTTTATCGGGCATCATAGCAGCGGTTATATAACTGCTGTCAACGCCGCCCGATAAAAAAGCTCCGACTTTAACGTCCGCTATACGGTGTGCCGTAACAGATTCCCGTATTACTTCATCAAGACGATGAACGCGTTTCTCAAATGATTCTTCGTATGAAGCTTGAAAATTTACATCCCAATATTTTTTTAATGTTATTGTGTTTTCAGATAAACTATAAATAAAATAATGGGCGGCGGGAAGTTTATTAACTCCAGAAAAAAAAGTTTCTTCTGTTGCGCTGTATTGAAAAGTTAAAAAGGATCGGATAACCGATTGATTTATCTTTTTTTCAAACAAAGGACATTCTAAAAACGATTTTATTTCAGAACCGAAGATTAATCCTCCGTTTTTTAGTTTTCCGTAATAGAAAGGCTTTATGCCAAAAAAATCTCTCGCGCCGAAAAGTATATTCTTTTTTATATCATGTATGACAAAAGAAAACATACCGCGCAAATGTGAAACCATATCAAAACCATATTTATCGTATGCGGCGAGAATTACTTCAGTATCGCATTGAGAATAAAATTTATAACCGCAAAGTTCCAATTGACTGCGCAATGACAGGAAGTTATATATTTCTCCGTTAAATACAATTTTATAATTATCATCCGGGGAAGACATAGGCTGCGAACCTGCTTCGCTTAAATCAAGAATACTGAGACGCCGGAAAGCCATTGCTACATTTCCGTTTGGTGAAATATATTCTCCATACATGTCCGGTCCCCGGTGGATTATACGGTCACTCATTTTTCGAATATATTCTATTTTATTTTCATATAATCCGGTAAAACCGACAAATCCGCACAATGTATAAATCCTCTTTTATTTGTATTAATTATGCTTTTGCAAAAGCTTCGAAAGCTAAATGTGTCATATATAAATCCGCGCATGATATTACTTCCATCGGAGCATGCATTGATAAAACCGGAACACCGACATCTACTGTATCTATATTTTTACCTGCGATATACATTGCTACCGTTCCGCCTCCGCCTTGATCTACTTTACCAAGTTCGGAAGTTTGCCAAATTATGTTGTTTTTTTCAAATAATGCTCTTGTCCAGCCTACAAATTCCGCGCTTGCGTCGGAAGTTCCGGATTTTCCTCTTGAACCTGTATATTTTGTAAGAACAACCCCGCGGTTTATAAAAGAATTATTCCTAACTTCATAAACGTCACCGAAATTGGGATCAAAAGCGGCGGAAACATCGGCGGATAAACATCTGGAAGCAGCTCTGACTACAGCCGGATTGGCGTTGCCCGCAATACATAACTGATCAATTAAATCTGTAAAAGCGATACTTTGCATACCTGAAACGCCGTCAGAACCGGTTTCTTCCTTATCTGAGAGTATAACCATAGTTGTACGGTCAGCTTCTTCCGACATGAAAAGCCCTGTCATTTCAGTATAGGCACAAGCTCTGTCATCGTGTCCATATCCTCCGATAAAACCTCTGTCAAAACCGATATAACGGCATTTGTCTGCCGGAACTGCCGATAACTCAGCCGATATGAAATCAGATTCGGTTATACCGTATTTTTCATTTAAAATATTCAATATATTAAGTTTTATTTTTTCATCTGCGCCTTCGAGGTTAAGCGGAGTACATCCTGCAAGCAAATTTAAAGATTCTCCCGGTATAGCATCTCCGAGAGATTTTCCCATTTGATCTTTAGCTAAATGAGGGAGTAAATCGGTTATGTATAAAACCGGTTCATTTTCATCTTCTCCGATACATATATCAACAGTAGTACCGTCAAGTTTAGCTACCGTACCGTGAAGAGAGAGGGGAATAGCAGTCCATTGATATTTTTTTATACCTCCGTAATAATGAGTTTTAAAAAATACCATTCCGTTATTTTCATAAATAGGATTTTGTTTTAAATCAAGACGGGGTGAATCAACATGAGCCGCCATTATGTGTATCCCATCGGAAAGCGGACGATTTCCGTATTTAAATATATATAGTGATTTTCCGCGGTTGTTATAATAATATTTTCCGCCTATTTCAATTTTGTCGCCGAAGTTATAATTTTTATAACCGTAAGATTCCGCCATTTCAATACCGCATTTTACGGCTTCACGTTCCGTTTTGGAAGAATTTAAAAATTTAATATAAGAGTCAGAATACTTTTTCATTTCTGCCAGTTTGGATTCATCTGCTTTATCATAAAAATTCTTTGCAGTATAAAATAATTTTTCTGAAAGTGATTTGCCTGGATTAACTTCCGACATAAAAATCTCCAATTCCTGATTTGTCAATTACTGTTCGTAATATATATTGTAATATTTATTTGATGTTACTTCAACGCGTTCCACATATTTTTTTGTCTCTTGAAACGGGATTGTTGTGAGTTCATTTTTTGAATTATCATTATTATTTTGTTCCTGAAGCCATCCCATAACACGGCTTCTCCCCGCGTTATAAGCTGCCCAGGCTGTTTTCCAATTCCCGAATTGTTCGTATAACATACCTAAAAAAAGGACGCCGTATTTTATATTTACTTCAGGATTTAAAAGCATTTCCGCTTTTATTTCTTCACCTGTTTTTGTTTTTAGCCATTCAAATGTATCAGGTGTTATTTGCATCAATCCGACAGCTCCTTTAGATGATACCGCATTTTCCCGAAAGCCGCTTTCTGTTTTAATCACGGCATAAATTATATGCTCCGGAACGTTATAATCCAGAGAAACCTGTGTGACAATGTTTTCATATTTTTTTGGATATGATTGTTTGTCATAATACTCGCTAAAATGTCTTATTATAAAAAAAGTACCGCACACAACACATATTATCAATATAACGGCTGTGGATCTAATAATATTTTTTAACATATACCTCAAACAAATTTCATTTGCTGGACGATTAGGTCGATTTGTAATTCGGGGAAATTATAATCGTTATTATAAAGTAAATAGTCGCAGCGGTTTATAAAATATTGATTGTCATGCTGAGCGGATAAACGGTTTTTAGCTTCTCCGGCTGTCAAATTATCACGTTTTATAATTCTTTCAAGGCGGACATTTTCGTCTGCTATAACTGCCATATTAAAATCACACCTATAATTTATTCTGCTTTCATACAAAAGAGGCGCGTTTATTATAACGGCAAATTCGTTGGTTATTCTTTTTTCTTTTACCCATCTCATAGATTCTTCAATTATATATTTATGTGTAATTTTATTCAGTAATTCCTTTTTATTCGGGTCTGGTATAGCAATCGAGGCAAGTAATTTCCGGTTAAGTGTTCCGTCGTTGTTTAATATAACATAGCCAAACGCTTCACTTAGTTCGGATAAACAAAGAGAACCCGCGCTGCATACTTTACGGGCGACAATGTCCGTATCAAGAGATTCGATGCCATGATTGTTTTTAAATAATTCACAGCAATAATTTTTTCCGGAACCGGAACTTCCGGTAAGACCTATTACATACATTTTTAGTATATCCGTATATTATTTTAATTATAAATTATTAATTATATATAAATTTTTAAATAACCGAATTATAAGCTGATTCAATTACAGCCACATTATAAGCTCCGTCCGAAAGAGAAGGAGAGGGCTTCTTTCCATTATGTATACAGTCAAGAAAATTTTGATAACTTCCCACATGACCGCGTATCCATCCCACGGGGGCTTTCACTCCGCATATCGGATATGCAGGCTCCGGATAACGCGCTACACATTCTATTTTTGTATAACCGGAAAAACCGCCCATATCCGTGTTATGGTTTTTTCCAAAATGAGTTTTTGCCGAATAAAACTCAAGGAAATTAGGTTCCATCAAAGAAAATTTTAAAGAACCCTCATCTCCGTTTACTTCTATACGGAAATCATCATTTGTACCGAGTGCAATTTTACTTGCTTCAATTGTTCCGCAAGCTCCATTTTGCATTTTAGTTAACATATAAAAAGCTTCGTCCGCGTTTGTAGTCCAAAGAGAACCGTCGGATCCCCGGCGTTCCGGAAAAGCAATTTGAGAAAGTCCGCTTATTTTTTCAAATTTTCCGCACAAATAATAAACGAGATCAATTGCGTGTGATCCTAAATCTACAAGAGTACCGCCTCCGCAAATGTCTTTGTTTTGTTTCCATCCGGCATTTCGGCTCAAATCCGTACAGCTTGAATGCAAATATGAACATCTGAAAGATAAAATTTTACCCAAATATCCTTCTTCAATTAATTCCTTTGCACGCATAACAGGAGCTAAAAATCTATTATTAAAAACTATTTGCCCGTATATATTCTTTTCGGAAGATAAAACAGAAATATGATCCGCTTGTTCTTTTGTTATGCAAAGAGGCTTTTCGCAATAAATATGTTTACCCGCTCCGATAGCCTTGACAAGAGTATCATAATGATAAATATTTGGGGTTGATATATCTATAATATCGATATCCGAGTCATATATCAAATCATCTTCATTTACAGTACAGGCAGGTATTCCGAATTCCTTCGAAGCAATACTTGCGGTTTGCTTTGATGTCGTACATACAGCGGAAATTTCGGCGGAATAGGGTAAATTTTTATAATAAAATTTCAATGTATTTATTGCGTATAAATGGGTTTTACCCATATTTCCAAAACCGAGCAGACCTATTCTGTAATGTTTCATTTTTATAAACCTTTTAAATATTCTGTTTTAAAATAGATGCTTAATAAAAGTATTATACTATTAATTCGTATCTTTTTCAATAGCTATTTTAAATATTACATTAATTATATTTATTAATTTTAACTAATAATGATATTAATTATTATTATATATTGACAAATAAAATTAAAT
Source organism: Eubacteriales bacterium (assembly GCA_031549925.1). GTDB lineage: Bacteria > Bacillota > Clostridia > Oscillospirales > CAG-272 > JAVBPA01. The sequence continues at coordinate 3,396 of JAVBPA010000084.1, read as the reverse complement.
GTTATATAATCATCAAATAAACAATATCAATAAAAAATTAACCTTTAATGATACAAGGTGATGTTATAATGGAATATAAATCAATTCGGGAAGAAATATGCGAAACAGGAAAAATGCTTTGGCAGCTCGGATATACGGCATCGAATGACGGGAACATAAGCGTTAAAGTTGATAATGACCGTATACTCATAACTCCGACAGGAATCAGTAAAGGCAGAATGAAGCCTGATATGCTGGTTGTTGTAAACGGTAAAGGTGAAGTTATACTTTCATATGACGATTACGCTCCGACAACAGAAATACAAATGCATTTGCGTATTTATAAAGACCGCCCTGATGTAAAAGCAGTCGTTCACGCTCATCCTCCGACAGCTACAGGGTTTGCGGTTGCTCATGTGCCGCTTGATAAATATACAATGCCGGAAGCGATTGTCAGTGTCGGAACAGTTCCGTTAGCAGAATTCGGAGCTCCTTTTACAGATCAGACACAAGAATCGATTTCTAAATTATTACCGGCACACGATGCTGTTTTGATAGCAAATCATGGTGTTGTAACGATGGCAGAAAAATTATCGGTTGCTTATTACAGAATGGAAACAATTGAACAATATGCTAAGGTAACATTAATTGCGAGATTACTCGGAGGAGAAGTTGAATTAACTGACAGTCAACTTGAATTATGTTACCGCGCACGTGAAATATTAAATGTTTCCGGACGTTATGAAAAGAAAAAATAATATAATGTTTTCTGTTTTTATAAATAACTAAAATATTTAAAACATTTCCAAAAAATTACCGCCGATTTTTTTACATCGGCGGCTTTTTAATTTATAATTTAAAGATATATTAATGCTCCGTGATTGTCCGCCGATTTTTGTTCGGCTGTAGCTATCATAATAGCTTTCATGGATTCTTCAGGAGGGTTTATTAAATTCGGTTTACCTGTTGTGATTAAATCAATTAAATAGGCAATTTCTTTATAATAAGCGCTTCTTTTATCATAATTAGGAGTAATTTCATTCCCTAAATTGTCATATACATGGAAACCGTTATGATCCATATACATAGAACCATACTCAAAATTAATTCTGAAAGTCATTGTAAAACCGAAATTTTTTAAAGTCCAGTCATCCTGAGCGTTTATCGCAAAATAACCGTCATAAATATAGTTTGTAGAAACTGTATCCTGACCGCTGTTAGGAAATACAGCACGGCCGACAGAAGATACTGCTTTTGGCATTCCGTAAAAATATTGAATTATATCAATGTCGTGAACATGCTGATCTAAAATCGCTCCTCCGCTCATTTCACGTATCAAATACCAGTTATTTTTATCAGCAGATGGAGAACCGCCTCCTCTCCAAAAATAACCGCCTATAGGTGCGCCTAATTTTCCGCTGGATATTAATACTTTTGCAGCTTCGTATTCACCCCAAAACCGAAGACACTGACCTATCATCAAATATTTTTTACAATCCCTTGCCGTTTCTATCATTTCCTTGCAAGCTTCAACATTTAAAGACATCGGTTTTTCGCAAAAAACGTGAGCTCCGGCTTTTAAACATTTAATTGTCACGGGAGCATGTAAATATGTGGGTATTGCGATGGAAACCAAATCCGGTTTTTCCGCTTCCAGCATTACATTGAAATCGGTATATTGACGGAAAGAACTCATATCCTGGCTATCGGAAACAACGCCTTTTATATTGAAATCTATTTTAATGTTTTTAAATTTTTCCGGATCTATATCGCATACCGCAACGAGTTCTACAGGTATGCCATCGTTCATCATTTGTTTATAATTATCGAAATGGCCTCTTCCCATTCCGCCGAGCCCGATCATAGCAGCTTTTAACATAAAATCTCCTTTTTGTAATAATGTTTATTGACAATAATTATCTATAACTTTATTTATTACTTTTTCAAACTGTTTTTCAATGTTTTTATATCTTTTTTCATAATATGATATAAGATCAGTACTTTTTTGAGACATTAAATTCGGAAGAGCATAAATCATTTCATTTCCTTCACCGTAAGTCCAACCGAATTCATAAACTATTCCGGAGCGGATAATATTAAACATCCGGTATGATTCTTCGTCTCTTAAATATTTGTTTTCAAAAGTAATTTCATAAACCGCAGGTACTACATTACGATAAGACTCAACTGAAAGAGCTTCACAGATAACTCCCGTAAATTCGGGATCTTTTATATAAACTGGGATTATTAATACTTGAGTATCGCATAATACCCGGTAATCTTTTTGTTCTTCATCATATTTTGGAAGCGGAAGCATACCGAAATCTATTTCAATTTCACGGAACATTTGTAAAAGTTCTGTGTTTGAATGTAAAAATAAAATTTGCCCGTTTCCGAATAAATTAGTATAGCCTCCGAGAGCTCCCATATATGATTCCCAAACAGGCAGATATGTTCTTTCGTCTGTGTAAAACAAGTCATATATTTTTTGCACTATCGAAACCATTTTATCAGTTGTATAATTATCCAGACGCGGATATCCCTCATCGTTACGCACTGTTAATCCCATTCCCATCGAAGTAACAACAGAAATAGTCTGCCATCCTATCATATGGCTGTAACCGTATTGATCTTTATCGTCGTATTTACCGTCTCCGTTTAAATCGTCAGATACTACTTTAGCCAAATCGGAGAGTTTGTTCCATGTCCATTTACCGTCAGTTACCAATTGATACGGATTAGATATGTTATAATTTTCAACCATATCTTTATTAAAATATGTAACCATCGGACGCTGATAAACATAATCACCCGAAGCTGTAAGAAGTACTCCGTTGATAGATAAATTTTCAATAGCCGTGGGATTCCACCAAGGTTTTTCTAAATCAGCTACAGGTAGTTCGTTCCAGTTGAATAACGCTCCGCTTGTCATAAGACCGGTTAATCCGATAAATGTATGAGCAACGCCTAAATCATAAGCGTCATCACTGGCTGCGACGCTGATTCGTACAGCTTCCGATACTTCATTCCAGTTTCCGCCGGTATCGGTATGTTTGATTTTTACATTAAAACGATCTTCTATAGTTAAAGTTCTGTCATACACGGCATCATTGACTAAATCTCCGTTATAATCTTCAGTGAAATAAGGCTCTTCCATTTGTTGTGTTGACAGAACCACAGAAAAATTTTTCCCGTCGAAATTATATTGCCCGATGTTATCTTTTATATTTTTTCTGTCAAAAAATTCATCTGTTTCGGCGGCAGAGTTTTCATCTTCTGTATTTCCGATATTTGTATCAGAAGATAAATTATCTTCATTTTTCGATGAACATGATATACAAATTATTAATAAAAGCGATAATACAATAAGTGTAGAAATAATTTTTTTTGACATTTTTATCTCCCGCAAAATTAATT
>JAVBPA010000070.1:0-3735 GCA_031549925.1 Eubacteriales bacterium | reverse complement strand
CATCGATAATGCGCGATATAATAATAGCACGGAAGTTATAAATTCTGCCCAATGAAATTATTGACATTGCATAAAATATGGTTTATAATACATCATATTAAAATGATAATGATAAAAGACGAAAATTTTGTAAAACATTTCCGCCTGATGTGTTTCTGCAAAAAAATTAATTTCAATTAAATTAAATTACATGTACATATTTTTAACCGGAGGATATATTTCTTATGATTACAAAATCCATTTTCGGAAAACTTCCCGACGGCAGTGTTGTGACAGCTTATAAATTAACTAACCGTTTTTGGGCTTCTGTAGTAATACTCGATCTCGGAGGTATTATTGCGGAGCTAAATATTCCGGACAGAGATGAAAAAGTATCCGATATTGTTTGCGGTTTTAACAGTGTTGATGGTTATTTAAACGGCGGCGGATATCAGGGCGCGCTTGTAGGACGTTATGCGAACCGTATTGCCAAAGGCAAATTCGTTTTAAATGAAAAAGAATTTACACTTGCAAAAAACGAAAAGGGAAAACACCATCTCCACGGAGGAGACGTAGGGTTTAATCAAAAGATTTGGGATGTCGAAGAAGTCGAGCGTGATGATGAAAATCAATTAATTTTAACTTATGTTTCGCCCGATGGTGAGGAGGGTTATCCCGGCAGACTCAAAACTACGGTTACATATACTTTCGGAGACGCTAACATTCTGCGTTTGCGTTACGAAGCTTTTTCAACGGAAGATACAATTTGCAACCTGACAAACCATGTATATTTTAATCTTGCGGGTTATGCTTCTTGTGATATCGGTCAGCACAGGCTCTACATCAACAGTGATTATATAACAGAGGTTGATGACGAATGTATTCCGACCGGCGAAAATTATGCCGTTTCCGGCACAAGGTTTGACTTTAACAGATTCAAAGCGATAAAAGAACCTTACGACCATAATTTTGTGCTTAAAAATAATGGAAAGCTGGAAAAGGTTGCGGAAGTTCGTGAGCCTAACTTCGGACGTGCCATGGAGGTTTGGACAGATATGCCGGGTATGCAGCTCTATACCGCCAATTTCATGAACGGTAAAATTAATTTTAAAGGAAACATTCCTCAAAAAATTCACACAGCTTTCTGTCTTGAAACACAATATGCACCCGATTCTCCGAATCAGCCTGATTTTCCCTCCTGTATTCTGAGAGAGGGCGATATCTACGATTTCACTACTGAATTCCGTTTCAAAATAATCTAATGCCGAAACCAAAAATCAAATCCTAAACAAAAGTTTTTTGGTTACATTTTTTCAAATTCAAAATAGTCTAATGCCGAAACTAAAAATCAAATTCTACACAAAAGTTTTTTGGTTACTTTTTTTCAAAAAAGTAACAGTATCCTAATTAAAGAATCATAAGGAAGGATATAAGAAATGAAAATTGAGATATATGAAACTCCGGAAGAAGTCGGCAAAAAAAGCGCAAAAAAGATTGCGAAGCTCCTTCGGAAAACCATAAAGAAACGCGGAAACGCGCGGCTTTTGCTTTCAACAGGGGCTTCTCAATTTGAGATGTTTAAATGTCTTGCCGAAGAAAAAGTTAAATGGAAATATGTAGAGGTTTTCCATCTCGATGAATACATCGGAATACCGGTTTCCCATCCCGCATCGTTCAGAAAATATCTTACAGAGAGATTTATTTCAAAAGTAAATCCCGGAAAAGTTCATTTAATTGACGGAGAAGGCGATACCGCTAAAATAATAGCGAAGCTAAACAATGATATAGCCGATAATCCCATAGATGTCGGGGTTGTCGGTATAGGTGAAAACGGGCATATTGCTTTCAATGATCCGCCCGCCGATTTTGTTACGGATGATCCTTACATTGTAGTGGAACTGGACGAACGCTGCCGTTTACAGCAAGTTGGTGAGGGGTGGTTTCCTTCTGTTGAAGATGTTCCTCCGAAAGCGATTTCAATGTCTGTGAGACAAATAATGAAATGCCGCCGTATAATATCTATAGTTCCTTATAAGGTAAAAGAGGAAGCTATAAAAAATACGCTTTATTCTTCCGTAACCAACATGATTCCGGCTACAGTATTAAAGTCTCACCCGAAATGGACCCTTTTCCTCGATAACGGTTCATCCGGAATGGGAACATTTAAAAGTTAAAATCACATTTTGCAAAAATAAATTATAAATTTTATTCCTTGTTATAAAATAATCTAAAAAACAAATGAACTGTAAATAATACAACTTATTTTTATAAAAAGGTTAATATTAAGGAGCAGCTTTTATGGCAACTGAAAAAAAATCCCCTATATATTATGTAAAATTCATTTTAAAAAGATGGTTCATTGATGCCATGGGAGCAATGGCTCTCGGTTTGTTTTCATCGCTTATTATAGGATTGATAATATCGCAAATAGCAAAGATACCTCATCTTGAAGTTTTATCTAAATTAACAGAGGTTACAGCGGCTTCTTCGCCCGTCGTCGGAGCGGCTATCGGAGCTGCAATCGCATGGGGGCTTAAATCAAAACCTCTCGTTATGTTTTCATCGGCAATAACCGGAGCTATCGGTTACGCGGCAGGAGGACCTGTCGGTGCATATATAGCCGCTGTTGTGGGAGCTGAAATTGGCGGTCTTATAGCGGGCAGAACAAAAATCGATATAGTGTTGGCTCCGTTTGTCACTATTATAACAGGCGGCTTCGCGGGTGTTCTCGTAGGCCCCGGTATATCCTCGCTTATGAAATCGCTTGGTGATTTTGTAAACAGCGCAACTGAACTTTCACCTATTCCGATGGGAATAATTGTGGCGGTTGTTGTCGGCTTAGCTTTAACCGCACCTATATCTTCCGCTGCGCTCTGTATAATGATTGGTATAAACGGTATAGCAGCCGGAGCTGCGGTTGTAGGCTGCTGCTGTCAAATGATCGGATTTGCCGTTTCTTCTTTCCGCGATAACGGAGTTGGAGGTCTTATATCGCAGGGAGTCGGTACATCAATGCTGCAATTTCCTAATATTATGCGAAAACCTGCTATTTGGCTTGCTCCGACTCTTGCGTCGGCTTTACTGGGACCTATATCAACCGCAGTCTTTCGTATGACAAACACTTCTCTTGGAGCAGGAATGGGTACCTCGGGTTTTGTGGGACAATTCGGAGCTTTTGACGCTATGAGTGAATCGTTCGGTATTCCGCAGACTATAATATTTATATTGATTATGCATTTCGTACTTCCTGCCGCTGTTACTTTAGGTTTTGATTTTGTGTTCCGTAAAATAGGGCTTGTCAAACCCGGCGATATGAAAATTAATGTTTGAGATGCGGAAAATTCTTTTTGCAAAACCCCTGAAAACATATTTAATTTAAAATTATTTTATATTTCAATAGAGCGAGCGGTTTCCGGTTTAGGAAATCGCTTGTTTTTATTTTACAAAAAATGGGCATTAAAAATAATGATAAAATATTTTGCGAAAAATGTAAAGTTAACTTGACATTTTCTTTTGTTTGTGCTATGATATAAATGTAAAGCAAGCTTGACATTAATAAAAGAAGGAGAAGTATGAAAAATCGGCTGGAAGAACTGCGTAAACAGAGAGGTATTCGGCAGGAAGAACTTGCGGACGAACTTGAAGTATCGCGGCAAACGATTTGTTCGCTTGAGAACGGCAGATATAATCCCTCAATAACTTTAGCAATTAAAATAGCCCGGTATTTTAATTTAACCGTTGAAGAAATATTTATTT
>JAVBPA010000056.1:0-4295 GCA_031549925.1 Eubacteriales bacterium | reverse complement strand
GCGTAATAAGGCGCCAGAGCAGCTTCCCCTCCGCCCATTTTATCAAAGATTTCATCCATGACATACGCCTGAACCAGCAGCTTTTGATTTTTTAACTGCTCCGCCGCTTCTTTTATCTCATTTTCGTTTGTGGTGTTGACATCGTAGCCGAGGCGCATCAGAGATATGGCGAAAGCGTCTCTTGAGTTTGAAAACATTAATATATCTTTCGCATATTTTTCGTTCCAGAGAATATCCCATGACGAAATATCGTCTTCGGGGTCAATCAGGGATGTATTATATATTATTCCCGTGATCCCCCATAAATACGCGACCGAAAATTCGTTTGTCGGATCAAAGGTGCTGCTTTTGAATTGCTCCATTATATTCGCGAAGTTGGGAATATTTCCGAAATTTAATTTTTCGAGCATACTTTCATTTATCATGCGCGCAATCATATAATCGGAGGGGATGATTATATCATAGGAAGAACCGCCGCTTTTGAGCTTCGCGTACATTTCCTCGTTTGAAGCAAAGTTTGTATAGTTTACCTTTATTCCGGTAAGATTTTCAAATTCCGCGTTAGTGTCAAAATCCCCCTCTTCACCCTCGTCGACGGAAATATATTCTCCCCAGTTATAAATGTTTATAGAAATATTTTGTCCTCTGAATTTATTCCAGTCAAAATTTTCTGAATATCCGATATCATCTGCTCCGGCTTTTTCGGAAGAGGCAAAAAATCCGGATGAAAGCGGGCATATAAGGATAAAAGCAAAACAAAGCGCGAAAAATTTCGGTAATCTGTTTCCGCAAAAAAGCTTCATATCCTCTCAGCCTCCTTTTTGCGGATTTTTTTTTGAAGTGAGGCATCACGGATATTCATAATTATAAGCACTGTCAAAACAACGACGAATATTATAGCCGAAAGCGCGTTTACTTCAGGTGAAACCTTGCGGCGCGTCATAGAAAATATCGTTATCGAAAGCGTTTGGGAGGTAGCTCCGTATGTAAAATAGCTTATAACAAAATCGTCTATGGAATAGGTAAAGGACATTAAAAATCCCGTGATGATACCCGGCAGTATTTCCGGTATGACGACTTTATAAAAAGCGTTGAACGGATTGCAGCCCAAATCCATAGCGGCGTCGTACAGGCTTGTGTTCATCTGTCTGAGCTTCGGCATTACGCAGAGTATAACATACGGAACGCAAAAGGTTATATGCGAAAGAATCAGGGTTACAAACCCGAATTCCATTTTTAAGAACACGAAAAGCAGCATAAGAGATACGCCGGTGACAATTTCGGGGTTCAGGATAGGCAGATAGGTTATATTTATGATAATATCGCGGACGACCCGGCGCATGTTGAATATACCTATAGCCGCGGCGGTTCCGAGTATTGTCGCTGCTACGGACGCTATAGCCGCAACTATCATTGTATTGCCGAGAGACTGAATTATCGTTTGGTTCGTGAACAGCTTTTTATACCAGTCAAGCGTAAAACCCGTCCAAACGGTGCGGCTTTTTGACGCGTTGAAGGAGTTGACTATAAGCACGCCTATGGGCATGTAGAGAAAAAAGAAAACGAGAACGATGTATATCTTCGATACGGCTTTTTTCACAGCAGCACTCCCTCCATTTCCTCATTGTCAAGCTGATTTGTTATCGACATGCAAAGCAGTACAAACACCATGAGAACGAGCGAAATCGCAGCTCCTAAGTGTGGATTATAAGCGTTTCCTAAAAATTGCAGGTCAATTAAGTCTCCTATGAGCATATTCGTTCCCCCTCCGAGCATACGGGATATGATAAAAGTGGAGACAGCCGGAACGAACACCATTGTAATACCCGAAGTAACCCCGGGAACGGAAAGCGGAAATACCACACGCATAAAAACCTGCCCCGAGGAAGCACCGAGATCCTGCGCGGCTTCGATCGTGCGCGTATCTATTTTCGTCATAATCGAATAAAGCGGAAGTATCATAAAGGGCAGATAATTATAAACCATACCCAAAACGACCGCTCCGGGAGTATTTATCATTTCAAACGGTCCGAGTCCGATAACGGAGAGCGCTTTATTTATCCAGCCGTTTCTTTCGAGCAGCGTCATCCAGGCATATGTCCGAAGTAAGAAGTTCATCCACATAGGAAGCATAACCATCATGAGCATAATCTGCTGTCGGCTGTAGGTCATCCTTGAAATGGAAAAAGACAGAGGATAGGCTAAAACCAAACAGATAACCGTCGCTATAACGGCGAGCCAAACCGAATTAAAAAGTACCGGAAAATAATCTGATACCGCAAAGATATTTTTAAACGAAAAAACCGAGCGTTCCTCAAGCGGAAAACTTATTTCCGATAAATCGGGTTCTCCTTCTTCTCCGGATTCGCTTATTTCAGCGCTTTCCTCTTCTTCTCCGGATTCGCTTATTTCAGCGCTTTCCTCTTCTTCCCCGGATTCGGCTGCGCTTTCTCCGTTTTCTTCTTCCTCATCAGGATATCCGCCTGTTTTTCTGTCGATTCCCAAACTGTCTATATATGCGACCGTATCGGGGTCAACCTTTTTTCCGCTGATATCGTAAACCTCCGTTGTTGTAAAGGCAAAAACTCCGATAAGCGCGAGCGGAACTAATATGAAGATAAGCATCCAGACAAGATAAGGGGCTGCGGCAAGCCTGCTTTTGTCACTCTTCAACCGTTTCCACCTCCGATTTGTTAGTATACCTCTTAACGCGCGGACGTTCGCTTTTTTTCATTATGTGTATATCCTCGGGTGACATTGAAAGTCCGACAAGCTCTCCCGCCCGGCTTGCCTTTGTGGAGTGTACTATCCATGAATCTTCGTAGGCGTTTATTAAAATCTCATAATGCACTCCCTTGAAGGTAACGGTTTCGACGACTCCGTTTATTGTTTCGTCGGAGGGTGCGGTTATCGTGATATCCTCCGGACGTATAACAACGTCAACCTGCTCCATTTCCCCGAAGTCACGGTCAATACATTTAAACATACATCCGCAGAACTCAACGAGATAATCGCGGTGCATTATACCGCTCATGATATTGGATTCCCCTATAAAATCCGCAACAAAAGCATTTACGGGTTCGTTATATATATCCTGAGGCGTGCCTATCTGCTGAATAATTCCGCCGCTCATAACAACGACGGTATCGCTCATAGTAAGCGCTTCCTCCTGGTCATGCGTAACATATACAAAGGTAATCGACATTCGCTTTTGAATTTGCTTAAGTTCGATCTGCATTTCTTTGCGCAATTTTAAATCGAGCGCGCCGAGAGGTTCGTCGAGCAGCAGAACTTTGGGATTATTCACAAGCGCGCGGGCAATCGCAACGCGCTGCTGCTGTCCGCCCGACAAATAATTCACGCTTCGTTTTTCATATCCCACAAGGTCGACGATATCAAGCATTTCCGCAACACGCTGCGAAATTTCACGTTCAGGTATTTTTTTAATCCGCAGACCGAAAGCTACGTTTTCATAAACGTTCAGATGAGGAAAAAGCGCGTATTTCTGAAAAACCGTATTTACGTTTCTTTTGTATGGGGGCAGATCGTTGATTCTTTTTCCTTCAAAAATAACGTCTCCGGAAACAGGAACGACAAAACCGCCTATAATACGCAAAGTTGTCGTTTTCCCGCAGCCCGACGGACCCAGGAGAGTTACAAATTCGTTGTCATGAATAAAAAGATTTATGCCTCCCAAAACGACTTCGCCGTCAAATTCCATCCGGACATTTTTTAATTCGACTACTTTATCCTTTGTATTTTTCATTTTAGTTATTATCGATCTCCTTTTTTTCGGTTTTAACCTAGACTTAAATCTTTAATTGCTTTTTTGCAAAAAAGAAATCTGCGTTCGGCAAATTACCGTTCGTTGTGAATTTTTGTGATAATTTTATCATAAACCCCCCGTAATTGCAATAGAGAGTCTGTAAATTCGACATCATACGATAAATAAATATAACAAAAAAGCTACCCTGTTTATTTATTACATTTGTATCTAAATCCGGTATCACAAAATAAATAAAAAGCAAAAAATAAGCGCTGTAATCCATACTCGGTTACAGTGCTTAATATCTTTATATAATCATATGCTTTTTTTTACCGGTTATTTTCCAAAGCCGTCTGTTTGAGCAAAAGGGTTCTATTAAAATCCCAGCTTAAAAATGCGGTTGGGGTTATCGTAATAAAGCGAGCGGGCTATATCAACCGCAGTTCTTTCGGAAAAAATTCCTCTGCGTACTTTTTTTGCGAGAACTTCGGCTATATTGCGGCGGGAAATCTCCAAATGTCCGCACACA
>JAVBPA010000061.1:0-16676 GCA_031549925.1 Eubacteriales bacterium | reverse complement strand
ACTCTTTCGTTGCTGTTGCGTTTTAGTTCTCTGTCGATGCTGGAATGATGCCTTTTCATTTTTTTTGCGATTTCTCTGTTTGTATATCCTAAATTTTTTAATTCTTGTATACTTCCGCGTTCAAATGTGGTAATATGATGTTGGATCATTTTGTTTTCTCCGTTTGAATGTTTTCTCTTCAATTACAGTTTACACGACGTTTTCATTTTGAGCTACTTTTATTTTTACTTGGCGCTTTTCATTTTACAATCTATCATATATAATTAATACGAAATTTATTATTTTGAATTTATAAAAATCTTTATCTTCATATTTTGGATTAATTTTAAAATTTTTATAATTCGAGATTTAATTTTTTACGTTTTGTTTTTTGATTTTATATAATCTTCTGCCAATTCATATGCTTGTTTTTCTAAATTCATCATTTCACTCAATAATTCCGCTTGTTTTATGCGTTTTTCAATTGTCCAAAAAGCTCTGCATTGTTCTCCTCCCAGTTCAATTCCGCTGTCCAGCATTTTGTGTATAACGGACGCTATTTTTGCTATATCAGTGAAAATATCTGCAATTTTTTGTAATTTTTCGTCATTTAATAATAGAGCAGCTCCGCAAAGATATTCACTTGCCGAAGTGCGTGCATCAAACAATGCGAGCATACAAAATTGGTCTACCATAAATCTGCGTGTAAATTGTTCGTTATTACAATTTTCATAGAAATTATTATCTTTCAAATCGGATATCCAAACTTCATAAGCGTTAAATCCCATCGCATAACCGCCCTCGTTTGACTTTACGGCACAATCAACGAAAATATTAAGCGACGCTATTAAATTTTCATGAAAAGATGGAGGATTTTGCTTTTTTGTAAAATAGCATAACAGAAAAGGCCAGTTGTCGACAGTTTTATATTCGTTTGAATATGTTTTATTTAAATAATCGGTGTTTTCAATATCAAATTTCGTACGGCAAAAAAATTCTTCGCCTTCATTTTTATATCCGCAGATAAACCCCCACTCGGGAGCAATTCGTAAATTTATACCCAGCACAGGCATATTTGTACGTATTTCTTTTATTATACGTTCGCGGTGATAGGGACGATCCGGTTTTTCAATGTGGCAATACATTTCGGGAGTAAAACCGTAAGCATAATATCCGGGAGTTGCGTAATCATATACGACAAGACCGTCAACCGCACTGAAATCCCAACAAAAAGCCAAACGGTAACAAGCACCGGAAACGCCCATAACGGAAGTATAATCGGTATCAATATTCATGGTTTGCAAAGCCTTGGTTAAAGCAGCCGCCCATGAACATTCCATTCCGGAACCGAACGGGGGAATTACAGGAGCATTTTTTATATAAAATTCCTTAGCTTTTGATCCCTTTATTAATTCTGTTCTATTATCATTATAAAAAATATTTTCTTCTTCGGCGCATGAAGTTATACGGAGTCCGTTTGAATTTATATAAACCAAAGTCAGATATTCTGTTTCATCATTTGCCGGATTGCTAGGAAATATTTCGTGGTTTGCGTCAAATGAATTCCAATTAAACAATTTATAATGCTCAAGCTTTTGCATTACATCGTAATTATGTTTTTTATTTCCGTAACAACCTGCGACAATTCGAAGTCCGTCGTCTTGTTTTGATATCGGGGAAACATCATCGGATGAAATTATTAAATTTTCATTTTCACGCAATACAGCATAACAGATACCTTTTAAGGTCTGATATTTCAATAATAGGAACGAAGCACGGTTATCTTTTGTACCATATCCCAAGAGAGCTGCCGATAAAGGTATATTAATTGATTCGTTTTCTATTAATCTGCTAAGCTTTTTTGTCACATTAAAGCTTTCTATACCGTCGCCGTAGATTGCTTCAAGAATTATTAAATTATTAGTACTGAATAACTCATCTATTGTAACACCGAGTGATTTTGCTATATCAGGAAGTAAAGCCGTTTCAGGGAGCGAATGTCCGTTTTCCCATTTCGAAATTGCCTGAGATGAAACATACAGAAGTGCAGCCAATTCATCCTGAGTAAGACCTGCTTGTTTTCGCCGAAGAGTAATGTTTTTACCGAATTGTTTTTCTATCATAAAACCGCTCCTTTTTATATATATAACAATTATATTGTATAAAAACTTATATGTACAGCTTGTATTAATTTATGTTTTTGTTACAATAACTTAACTGCAGGTTGAGCGGAATTTTCAATTTAATATTTAAATTTTTTATGATATTCGGTAGATTTTATATTCATTATAATAATTTAACTTACTGCGACACATATTCTTCTCCCCTGGTTGTCAAAACATCAAGAGATGATAACCTGAGACGCAGATATTTTAAGCCGTGTTCGCTGTATTCCTCTAAAATACCTGTAACTTCGACCCAGTCGTTTTCCTGAGGATATTCACTATCCCATATTACCTCAAAACCGGCGTTGGCGTCAAAGCCGCAGCAGCCCGGACCGTAACGTATAACAGAATAATATACCGTTCCGCTGTCTTCTGCTGTGTAAGTATCAAAAATACCTTCGTATGATATGGTTTTTCCCAGATAATCATCAGCGTTATAATATATTTCATTTGTTTGAGCGATAAACATTTTTTCTTTGATAGTTATAACTTCAGATGATGCTTCGGTGGTTGTTTCATCGTTATTTTGTGATATTTCATTTGCTGTATCAGATAAATCGGATTTATTACCGGCTGATATATCTGATTCAGAGGGTTTTTCAGAACAACCTGGTAATAGAATCACGCTGATTAATAGAATCAAACTGATTAACTTAATAAAAAATATTTTATTCATGCTTTTTTCCTCCTAAATATGATATTAATTCCCCAAAACATTAAAAAGAATATTACATTTACAATAACCACACTGGCTCCCGTAGGTGTAGCGTATACATAAGAAATTACAACCCCGCAAAAAAAACATATTATTGAAACTATGGCTGAACAAATTGTAACGCTTTTGAATTTTTTACATACACGCATGGAAGTAAGAGCTGGAAATATAATAAGACTTGATATAAGCAAAGCTCCCATCATTCTCATTCCGAGTACAATTATTATAGCCGTTAAAAACGCTATCAATATATTGTAGAGCTCCGCTTTAGTTCCTGTCGCGCGGGCAAATGTTTCGTCAAAAGTAATTGCGAAAATTTTATTATAGAAAAATATAAATAATATTAAAACAATAACTGCCATTATAATACTTAAATAAACATCGCTTTTACTCATTGCAAGTATACTGCCGAACATATAATTACATACATCGGTATTCATACCTGTTGTCAGTGAAACTACAATTACACCGATAGCCAGTGAACTTGTAGAAATTAAGGCAATAGCCGCGTCCCCTTTTATTTTGCTGTTTTCACTGATCCTCAAAAGAAAGAATGCCGCTAAAACAACGACTGGAATCGAAACCATAAGAGGTGCGGCATTCATAGCGGTAGCGATAGCCAGCGTACCGAAACCTACATGGGAAAGCCCGTCTCCTATCATTGAATAACGCTTTAAAACAAGACTAACCCCAAGCAGGGAAGCACAAAGAGAAACAAGCAATCCGACAATGACGGCACGTACTAAAAAAACATATGAAAACATTTCAGTTAATATATTAATCATTATCTTTATCTCCCGAATTGCTGTTTCTTGTAAAATTAATTCCTGTTTCTGATTTTATGTAATCTTCGGTTTTCCCGAAAAATACTTGTTTATTTTTAAGATGAAGTATATGAGTTGAAAATTTTAAAGCGTTTGAAATATCATGTGATACCATTATAATAGTAATACCGGTTTCCCGGTTTATGACATTAATCAAACGGTAAAGTTCCTGAGTTACTATAGGGTCGAGACCGGCGGCAGGTTCGTCCAATAAAATTAATTTTTTTGTGGCGCAAAGCGCTCTTGCTAAAAGAACGCGTTGCTGCTGTCCGCCGGATAATTCACGGTAGCATCTGTTTCGTAATGAATTTATATCAAGTTTATTTATATTTTCTTCGGCAATTAATTTATCTTTTTTTGAATAAAAAGGGAGAATTCCACGTGCGCTGAGACGGCCTGAAAGAATTACTTCATATGCGCTTGCCGGAAAATCCTTTTGAGCCGCTGTTTGTTGAGGCAAGTATCCGATTTCGTTTGTACGCAGACCATCGCCTATCAAAACGCTTCCTGTTTGAGGACTTTTCAGTTTAAGCAAGCCTTTTATAAGAGTGGATTTACCCGAACCGTTTTCGCCTATAATACACAAATAATCGCCGCTATTAACTTCAAAATTAAGTTCTTTTACAACAATGTTACCTTCATACGCAAAAGAAACGTTTTGACAAGCCAGTAAAGCCATGTTATTTTAACGCCTCCTTTAAGTTTTCCGCATTTTGATTCATTAGTTCCATATAACCGATTCCGCTGTCAAAATCAGTTTTTGATATATTGTGGCAGGCGTGCAGGAGTAAAACTTCAGCTCCGGTAGATTCCTTTATAGTTTCCGTTATTTTTTTATTAGATAATTCCAAATGAAATACAACCGGAATTTTTTCATCTTTTATTTTATCAATTAAAAATTTTATTGTTTTTGCGCTTGCCTCCGTTTCGGTAGAACATCCGGGAAAAGCCGCGTAATATTCGAGACCGTATAAATCTGCTAAATACCGAAACGGAAAACGATCTCCGAATATAATAGTGTGACGTGAAGCGGAATCAACAATATTTTGGAATTTTTTGTCCAAATTATCCAATTCATTTATATAAGCACTTGTATTTTCAGAATAAGATTTCGCATTTTCCGTATCAGTTTCACAGAGGATTTCGGATATTTTCTGTACGATTAGTTTTGCGTTTTTAGGGGAAGTCCAAACATGTTCGTCAAGCTCCTGTTCATTTTCATTTTCCTCCTCTTCTTCTTCCATACCTTCTACGATTTTTTCTTCCACTGTTTCAACGCAATCCATTAAAGTTATAATTTTAATTTTATCTGTATCCATCGATTCCAGAATATCTTTTATCCATTCGTCAGATTCACCGCCAACATAAATAAAGATATCACAATTTTGGATTTTAATAATATCAAGCGGAGTCGGTTCGTATGAATGACTTTCGGCTCCCGGAGGAAGAAGCATTGTAAGAGAAGCTTTTCCTCCGGTTATTTGCCTCGCAAAATCATAAGGAGCAAAAATAGTTGTAACAATATCTAAATTATATTGCGTATTTTCTTCGTTTTCGTTAGATTTTTTGCATGCGGAAAACGAAACAGTTAAAAGAAAAACCATAAAAACAATGATTATTTTTTTCATTTTTATATAACCTCTATAATTCATAAAATTTTATTAGGGCATAAAAATACAAGGAAACAAAACTTTGTATGTAAATGGACAATATCATCCAATTACAAAAAAGCTATTTTGTTCCTTGTAAAAAAATATTTCAATTATTAAGTCTGGTTTTTATATCCGTAAGAGTGAAAAATATATGTTTATTTTCCGTGTTTTTATGATATAAAATGAGCACAAAAATAACAGAGGAAATGCTTTTTGAAATCAAAAGTACGGATAATAATTGCTTTAATATATTTTGAACTGTAGCAATTTTGGCACAAATTATACATACTCCGCTGAAATTATTGTTTATATGTATGTGATTTGCGTGGGTATTAATAAAATATACAGAAAATACAGAGACAGAAATAATACAAATAAAAAGGATTATGGAAATAATACGTAAAAAAGAAATCTTTTTAACGTTTCCTCCGGATAATAATTTATTTCCGGATATACTATACATAATTTTCCGCCTCCTTTTCGTTTTTGTGGTTTTATTTTCAAATAAATTTTATTGCAGCAAATTTTGAACAGCTTGAACAGTTGCTTTTAAAGTGGAAAAGTAAAGTTCTGATGTT
The DNA here is from genome assembly GCA_031549925.1 of Eubacteriales bacterium. GTDB lineage: Bacteria > Bacillota > Clostridia > Oscillospirales > CAG-272 > JAVBPA01. The sequence goes on along the minus strand of JAVBPA010000061.1, from coordinate 10,763 downwards.
GTGTGATTCAATTTTCCGGATTTTAATTCGGAATGAAAAGCAGTTACAATGTTATAAAGCGGACCAAGAGATAAGTTTCCCGCGATTCCCTTAATTGCGTGCGAACTTTCCGCGGCTTTTTCAATATTTCCCGATTTTACCGCTTCCTCCAAAGCAGCTATATTCGGATCTTTTAAAAATATACCAAGGAGTCTTTTATACATTTTTTCATTACCCATGATTCTGGCCAGTCCCTGCTCATATTGAATTAATTCTTCTTTAATGAAATTTTTATTCACTTCCAAATATTTGTGCAATTGCGTTAACACCTCTTTTATATCAATAGGTTTACCTACATGTCCGCTCATACCTGCTGCCAGACATTTTTCAACGTCTTCGCGGAATACATTAGATGTCATAGCAATGATGGGAATAGTTTTGGCTTTGGGTATATTGAGATTGCGAATACGCTGCGTTGCTTCCAAACCGTCCATTAACGGCATTTGAACATCCATAAAAATCAAATCATAGTCATCCGGAGCGGCTCTAAAAAATTCCAGTGCTTCTTTTCCGTTTACCGCGCAATCAATTTTTAAAAGAGTCGGTTCCAATAAAGTAATGATAATTTCACGGTTTATATCAATATCTTCAGCCAATAAAATCCGGTAACCTTCAAATACATCCATTTCGATTTTTTCCACCGGGTCCGTTTTTGTAATTTCTGTTCCGAGACATTCATTAATACAGTCAAATATATCGGAAGGGAAAAGCGGTTTAGATAAAAATCTGTTTACCCCAACTGATTTAGCTTCCTTGGCAATTCTATCCCAATCGGTTGATGATATCATAATTACAATGGAATGACGTAAAATATCTGATTGTTTAATGCGTTTTGAAAGATCTATACCGTTCATTCCGGGCATAAACCAATCGATAAAATAAATATCATATGGTTTATTCTGGGATATTTTAACAAGAGCTTCTTCTGCGTTAGAAGCTGTATCAATTAAAATATTGTTACGGTTCATAAGCAGTTTCATATAATCAATTACTTCCGGAGAATCATCTACTGCCAATATACGCAGATTATGTAAATTAATGTCGTTCCGCAGTAATTTTTTCGTTATACCGTTTCCTTTTTTTAAAGGAATTTCAAACTTAAAAGCTGATCCCTTTCCATAATCGGATTCCACCCATATTTTACCATCCATCATTTCGATGATATGTTTACATATAGCAAGACCGAGACCTGTTCCTCCGTATTTTCGTGAAGTACTACCGTCAGCTTGTTCAAAATTTTTAAACAATCTACTGATTTGTTCCTCTGTTATACCTATACCCGTATCAATTACTTCGAAAAGTATAATGTTATTATCATCAATAACATCCAAATGAGTTGCGTTGATAGTAATAAAGCCGTTATCATCGGTAAATTTAATCGCATTGGAAAGTAAATTTGTAAGTACTTGAGCCAAACGCTGGTCGTCGCCGATAAGAAAAGGAGGAATATTAGGGTCAATGTGAACCATTAATTGCTGATGCTTTTCTTCGACACGGAAATTGTTTACGTTTATAACACGCTGAAGCATTTTTTCAAAATCAAACTCATCATATACCAAATCAAATTTACCGGCTTCAATTTTTGATATATCAAGAATATCATTGATTACACCAAGCAAGTGCTGAGATGCTTCATTAACTTTCGTCAGCGAATATTGAATACGCGTAATATCGGAAGTTCTTTGAGCAATTCCGCTCATTCCAATAATTGCATTCAAAGGAGTACGCATTTCATGACTCATACGGGATAAAAATTCACTTTTGAATTTTGTTGATTGTTCGGCTAATTGTCTCGCGCGTTCAGCTTCATCTCTTGCACGCGCAAGTTCTGTCGTGTCATATAGAATTGCCATTGCGCCTTCAATTTGATTATTATCTCCGATCATAGGAGTGATTTGGATAATAAAGTGGCGTTTCCCTCCGCCGAGTCCGAAATCAATTTCAGAATCTGTTTCTGAACGCAGCATTTCCACAAGGGTACGCTGAAATAATCCGTCAATATGATCAAGAAACACTTCGTTTACATAAGGGGTCAAGAGATCGCGGAGAGTTTTACCTCTTATTAAACTTTCGGCAGATATATTGCTGTTTCGTAAAAATGAATCACTCGCATACACAATTTTACCTTCGCGGTCGAACAAAAGAATAATATCCGGACAGTTTGTCAGTAATAAATTCATATATTGTTCCAAACGTGATTTTTCTTTTGTAACAATCATATTAAGATTTGCGTTTGCTTCCGCGTTTATTTGACTTCGTTTGTTAATACTTCGCTGACGTTCCAACTCACGTGTAAGATGCTTGTTTTCACGGATGAGTTTTTTATTCTCTTCTTCCAGCGATAAATCTGTTTCAATTCCTTCCGTCATACATTGCATCCCCTTTTTGTATAAGAATAGTAAAACTTATAATGTACACATTATACAAGTGATATTATGACTGCGATTTAAAGTGGTTTCATTCGTCGGATCTTCGCTTTTGTATACCGGACATATTTCAGAACCTGCATACGAAAATATATAAGGAGTTCCGGTATTATCCAGCAATGATTTTATTTTTTCTATTTCTTCAAAACAGTTATAACCAAGATAAAAATAACGGCCGATACAGGAGTAACAAATCGCACAATCATGCGAGCCTGAATCTACAACCTCACGAATCATTTTTTCGGTTGTGGATATTACCACCGAACTATTGAAAGAACCTACAGACAATACAGCTCCCACCGGAATTTCACCTCCGCAAACCGCATAACCTTCCGGAGTAAGTGCGAACATAGCGCGTATTACAGGCAGCATACCGTCATTTAAATCAACAATGAAAGGAAAAGAATTTATTCCCGTAATTGAACCGTCTTGATTTTTCTTAAGACCGAGACTTTCAAGATAATCGCTGACAGGTCTATTATTAACGGTATGGAGCTGGGTACCGCTGGATGAGGTTACAACACCTTTTTCTTTAAATATTTTTTCATTTGAAATACCGGCTATGTAAAATTTAGGATGTACATTCCCGCTGATTAGAATAAACGCGTAACGGTTTGAATATGCTTCTTTTTTGCAAAGAACTTTGGAATTATGATAATCATCGTTATGATCTACCGCTACTTTTCCGAAATTCGGAATTCCGCCTGAAATAATATCAAAAGCTTGAACAAAATAATCACTTCCTATATTCATCAGCAACGGTGCGTAACTTAAAATTAGAGAGGGTTTTTCAGGAAGAAGCGAGGAAGCGTTATCATAAGCGGCTCGAAGAAAATTTTCATCTTTTGTTAAAATTTCATCGGAAAGACCGACGGAAAAATATACATCGTCACTGGTTAATATCATGAGACTTAATATAATTTCATCACTGCTCCCCTCAACAGCTGAAAAGATCGTTGTTGTGCCTACAATATCAAAAGGTAAACTTTCGCATATTGCCGCATAAACACCGGTATCAATAAAATCTGCGTAACAGCTTATAATTCCGACCGAATTTTTAAGAAGTGTATTCATAGGAGGAAGTTGTTTTTTTATATCATCGACAGCATAATCAATATCGTCTACTTCGGCAGTGAAAGCGGTATAAGATTTAATCATGATAATTCTCCTTTTATCTTTATCACAAAAAATATTGTTAATATTATGAAGTAAATTTAATTATTATCAAAATATAATTATTCTATGTTTTTGAACATTTCATTAATGTTTAAAAACGCGTCAACTATGGCAGGATCAAAATGAGTTCCTGAAGATTCGCGAATTATTTCTATAGCTTCTTCATGTGTATAAGCTTTTTTATAACACCTTTCCGAAACCAACGCGTCATAAACATCAACCAAAGCAACAATTCGGGCAGAAATTGGGATTGAAGCTCCGCATATACCCATCGGATATCCTTTACCGTCCCAGCGTTCATGGTGATACAGACAAATATCATAACAATGTCTTATATACCAGTCATTCTGTCCACTGTCTATAAGGGATTGTATTATTTGAGCACCAACAGTAGTATGCGTTTTTATTATTTCAAATTCCTCGGGAGTTAATTTTCCGGGTTTGAGTAAAATATCGTCGTTAATTGCGATTTTTCCTATATCATGCAGCGGAACCGCTTTAACCATGGCTTCCAAGTTATTATTTAATAGTAAATCACAATAAGGACTGTCGGTTAGTAAACGTTTAGCTAAAATTTCACTGAGAGTTTTGGTACGCATAACATGAAGCCCGGATTCAACGCTGCGGTATTCGATTATATTAGCCATTGTAGCTAAAAAAGTTTCCTTCGTATTAGCAAGTTCGTTAACTTTATCTTCTACCATTTGTTCAAGGCGTTGTCTGTATTGGCAAAGTTCAATATGATTGGCAACACGCAGGAGTACGGATTGAGGATTAATCGGTTTTAATATGTAATCAACAGCTCCTGCTTCAAGCCCTCTTTTTTCGTCTTCAATTGCCGCGGTAATGAAAATTACCGGTATGTGGGAAAGCGCGTGATGCTCCTTCATCATACGTACCGCAGTAAAACCATCGATATCAGGCATCATAACATCCATTAAAACAAGATCCGGTTTTTCCGAAGTTTTTAGCATAATATCAAGTGCCTGAGAACCGCTCTCGGCTTCATCCACCATATAATATGTATTTAAAATTTCAGCTAATATAATACGGTTGATCTCCTGATCATCTACAATTAATATTCTGGATTGTCTCTGATCACTCATTACTGCGAACCTTTCAATATTGTTTTCTAATAAACTTAATCAATAATCATAATATTGCATATTATTCCAATTCGAAGCTTGATATGATAAATAATTATAAAGGGGGTCAATGTATAATGATACTTATTTGCAAAAAAATATGAATAAAAATCTATACTAATTTATATTAAAACAATTTATTTAAATTTTTTGTTATTTAAAACAGCATTTTCTAAAAATAATATTTGTAAAATTAAATCACTAATAATTATACCACTATAGGTTAAAAAATTCAATATATAAAATTTTTTTAGTTTAGTTTATTAAATATAAAATCGATAATAATTTATTCAACAAGAGTTTTTTAAAGCTATTTTATATACAGGCAAAAATATTTATAATAATTTTCCAAAAAAAGAACAAATTTAGATTGTATATTCATATTATTATTTTAATACTTATAATAATTTCAAAGTTTATCTTATAATTTTACCGAATTTATTTTGCTGTGAAAAAATCCCACATATAAGAGCGGGATTTTTATTATAAATACAATATGCAAAAAATGTATTATTATTTTATGAAATAGTTTTTTAAAACATCTATTATCTCGTTGTAATCGATAGGCTTACCGAGATGTCCGTTCATTCCTGTTTCAATACATCGGTCAATATCAGCTTGAAATACATTGGCGGTCATTGCGATTATAGGGACATTTTTCGCTTTTTCTAAATCTAATTCACGGATTTTTTTGGTGGCGGTAAAACCATCCATTTCCGGCATTTGCAAATCCATAAAAATTATATCGATTTTATCAGAATTTTCTTTAAATTTTTCTAAGGCTTCAACGCCGTTTTCAGCGCAGATAAAATTAACATTGGTATTTTCTAAAATTGCCATAACAATTTCACGATTGATTTCTACGTCCTCGGTTAATAAAATACAACGCTTTGAAAAATCAAATGTTTCGGTTTCTTCTAAAATCTCATTGTTATTTTGCTCGTCTTTTCTGAAATATTGGCTTATACATTCTTCAAGATCACTTGGGAAAATAGGTTTTGAAAGAAATTTTGCAATTCCGGATTTTTTAGCTTCTTCCTCGATAAGAGACCATTCAACAGCCGTAATCATAATAATAATAGGTTCGTTATCCATTATCTCGTTTATTTTTACAGATAATTGAATACCATTTATTTCGGGCATTTTCCAATCCACAAAAAAGATATTATACGGATGATCGGATTTATTTATCATTTCCAGTGCTTGTTTTGCATTTAAAGCCGTATCGCAGTTAAATCCGAAACGTTTGGATAAATTAAGAAAATATTCTAAAATATCAGGTGCATCATCTACAACAAGAGCATAAATTTCGCTCCAGTCAACAGAACTGATTTTATTGCCGATAATTTCATCAGCTTTTTGGATGTGCATTGTAAACGAAAAAGTGGAACCTTTACCGAGTTTCGATTCGATCCAAATTTTCCCTCTGAACATTTCTATTATATTTTTACAAATTACTAATCCGAGACCAGTTCCTCCGAATTTACGCGTTGTATGCGTGTCAGCCTGCTCAAATGAGTTAAATAAACGGGATTGCTGTTCTTCAGAAATACCAATACCTGTATCCGAAACTGATATTTTAATTTCATAATCTCCGTTATTTTCGCCGATTAGTTCCGCTGAAAGAATAATAGTTCCATAATTGGATGTGAATTTTACTGCGTTTGAAAGTAAATTGGCTATTACCTGCGCAATTCTTTGATCATCTCCGAAGAGTATAGGCGGAATTTTATCGTCTAAATGAACCATAAGATTTTGTTGTTTTTCTTCTACCCGGAAATTAATAACATTTACAACACGCTGAAGCATTTTTTCAAATTCAAAAGTTATCGGAGAAAGTTCAAATTTTTTAGCTTCAATTTTTGACATATCCAAAACATCGTTTATAATACCGAGCAGATGTGTGGAAGCATCTTCTATTTTGTTAAAGCAATAATTTTTACGTTCGATATCTGTTGATGATTTACCGATGGAAGTCATACCGATAATAGCATTCATCGGTGTTCTTATCTCGTGGCTCATGTTCGATAAAAATTCACTTTTGGCATGGTTGGCTTGATGTGCTTTCTGGCGGGAAATTTCAATTTCCGTAACATCGGCTGTGACTATAATATAACCGCAGACTACACCGTTTTTATTATAAAACAGTGAAGCGCTTCCTTTTACAAAGATATCCTTTTTTTCTAAATGGTAAACTTCCGCTTCGCGTCCGTCTTTTAAAGCTGTTATCGGACAATAAACAGTTCCTACCGGATATATACTTATTTCTTCATATTTTAAGCCCACTATTTCATCAAGCGTTTTATTAATAAAATTTAATCCGATTTCATTCATGTAAATTACATTCCGATCCAAATCCGTAATACATAACGGACCGCTGAAGCTTTTTGTTACACTTTCAGCCATTTCATCAAATGAATCCGCAAGAGCGTCAAATTCATCTTTTACAGGGGTATGAAAACGGAATTGCCATTCGCCGGAACGAAAACGTGTAAGCCCGTCGTTCAAACGGGTAATATTTCGGGACATATAAGAGGCCATAAAAATTGCGATCAAAACAACAGCCGCAAACACAATTGAAGTAGTTATACCCATGCTTGTAAATGTGCTCGTTATACCATCCTGCATAGCTTCTTTTAGACTTGTTTCCATTTCTCTGGCAGGCAATGTGAAATCGTCGAGTCCCGCTCCGATTGTAATGAATCCGAATCCGCGGCGCGAATAACCGTTTTCTTCGCTCGGAGCGTATTTTCCGGTGTAATAAGGAATAGCTGAAGCAGTGGTAGGTTTGTAAATACCGCTCCAAAAAATATAAAATGAACCGGACCCGCCGTCGGCTGTTAGATCCATCCATCCGGTACATTGCGGCGCATTATTAAGATAACGTCCGTCAAGGCCTACAAACCCCGTTTTTGTAAGTTCCATAGCAGGTTTTTTTGTTCTTGATTGTTCATGGAAAATCGGATAATCTTTAACATAATCCTGCCATTTTTCAATTCCGCTGGTTTGCCAGCTTTCATATATGCTTGTTTCAAGCCAAGGTATTTGCGGGTCTCCGGTTTCGGGATCATATCCCACAATAGAATTATGCCTGGGATGACAAATATTTCTGCATTTATAATCCCAAATAAAAGCGTAATTTCCTTCATAAGCACTTGGAAGCTGTGTGTACCGTTCTTCCATCGGAGTAATATGATCTACCAATTCCATGAAATGATCATGATTGAGCGCAAGGGTAACATACCCGATTATATCACCATTATCTCCGGTTACGGGAGTAGCCCAGCGGATAATACCTTCAAATCTTTGACCGTTCGGGTTTTCTTTCCCGGCATATGATTGTTTTTCCGGGTCGTAATTAATATCATATCCGCGTGATTTAGCCGCATCACTAACAGTTTGAGGTGTATACATTCCGATATAATTCGAACCTACATAAGCACCTATTACATCGGAAACATAAATTTCACCCGGTTTTAGCTGCTGTAATTCGGGAAAATAATTTTCAGCTTTTATATATGTGTTTTCTTTTATTGAAATATTTTTTAATTCACTGCTAAGAGGGTAATGTTTTTTTGTGGAATTTTGGTTTACATATTTTATTACTTCATTTCCGTATAAATCCACAAATGTAATTTCGTCATAAAGCGGAGCGGCTGTGTATGTATAATTTTCCGGAGAACGGTAATGAAAACCTTCCATATCGTTATTTTCCGTATTTGTTGAAATTACAGCAGCATTATCACCGGAAGTATTTATTTCATCAGTACAAACCCATGACATTCCGTCTTTGCTTAATTCCCAATTGCCGCGGTTCATCAAAAATCCGGTTTTTTTATCGGCAAAACCCCGGAGAACTTCTTCTTTCATAGGTAAAGAAGCCGCCACTATTATATCCGCATCTCTTGCGTATAAAAATTCTGCGACTCGGTTTGCCGTATCGGTAGATAGACGTTCGATTTTTTCAATTGCGCTTTCATTGAGCGCATTTGTAGAATCTTCGACAGCAATATCAAGCATATGGTTTCCCAAATTTATAAATTGAAGGGAAGATGTATAAACCAATGCCGATATCGGAATAGCCATCGAAATTAGTAAAATAATAATCAGTCTTGTTCTGATTTTCATTGTTTTTTTATTTTTCTTTTCTTTTTTCATCAATTACCTCTTTCCCGGTTAACAGTTTATTAAAAATCAATATCAATTTTTAAAACCGATTAAAAGGGTATAAAAATACGGATATTTATATTAACAATATATTATAATAATACATAAACAAAATGAGCCGCACCAAAACGGCGTGACTCATAAATTGATGGCGGAGAAAGAGAGATTCGAACTCTCGCGCCGGTTTCCCGACCTACACCCTTAGCAGGGGCGCCTCTTCACCAACTTGAGTACTTCTCCGTATTTGGTGAAAATGTATTTTCGCTCCGCTATTATAGCATAGGACTTGTATTTTTGCAACCTCCAAAAACAAAACTTTTTTTTAATGAAGTATTAACGGACGTTAATTTATAAAATAAATTTTGTTATCAATATAATTTTCGCGCGCTTCTACCAAAGCATTTTGCAAATTCGCGAAAAGTTCGGAATAACGTATTTTTTTTACATCAAGCATTAAAGCCGCCGCGCGCATTGAAACGGGAACTGAAATATCTTTCAGTGTTATGGTATTACCGTTTTGCGAAAGAATGGGATTTACAGCGATATTTACATCTTCTTTATTATTCAAAGCTGTCACAAGCGAAAATTCATCTCCGCCGATTCTGAACATAAACATATCTTCTCCGGCTGATTTTTCTATTCTGCGGAGACATTCCAGAATAGCAAGGTCTCCGTGTTCACGGCTTATTTTGTTTATTTCCATCATATGTATAATGTCAAAACAAACTATATATGAACCGCTCATTTGTAATAACAAATCATATAATTCTGATACATCAACTTTTTTCATATTATAATGACCTCCTAAATTTAATTCAATTTTGGGATAAATATCGCAGAATCGCCTTGTTCTGCGAAACTCAGACGGTGTGATATTCCATATTCTATAAAAAGCGCGGCAAAATGCTTCGGGTGAATTATAACAATATTTCAATCCTATATCGGTTATATTATCCGATGTGGATAAAAGTTCACGAGCGGAACAGGTCATTCTCCGTTTTGTTATATAATCTCCGATACTTGTATGAAAAGCATACCGGAATAGTTTTTGCAAAGAGGAAAGGGAACAGTAACAAAAAGCGGCAGTATCTTCCTGCGTTATAGGTTCGCATAAATTATCTTCAATATAATTCAATGCATCCGATAAAATAAAAAAGTTTTTTATCTTAATTCCCCCAATCCGCAAGCTAAAAAAATAATACGTATTATTTATAAACCAATCAAAACCCTTTAGGTTAAAAATGTACATCAGTACTTTATATTATACAATAATTTAAAATATTTTCTTGATTATTTAAGCATATATTTTTACATTATTATGATTGAATATTTACGTATATATATTATAATAATTATAAGAATTTAAAAAAGGATTATTTTTAAACTAAATTACGAAAATAAATATGTTGTTTTTGAAAGGATCAAAACCTTGATTACACAGCCGACGGCAGACAAAGTAAGACCGCAAATATTTGATGATATCGTCGGTCAGGATCATTTATTCGGTCCGGAAGGTTCTATCTGCCGTATATTAAAAAACGGTTATATGACAAACATGATATTTTACGGGCCTCCCGGAACGGGGAAGACTACAGCCGCGACGATTATTTCTCAAATGTCTGATATGCGTCTTCATAAATTAAATGCCACTTCAGCTTCGATTGCCGATGTTAAAGCCGTTATAGCCGAAGGTAAATCTGTTTTCGCATCAAACGGAATACTGTTATATCTTGACGAAATTCAATATTTCAATAAAAAGCAGCAGCAATCATTGCTTGAATATATAGAAGACGGAAGAATTACATTAATA
>JAVBPA010000113.1:0-18894 GCA_031549925.1 Eubacteriales bacterium | reverse complement strand
GATAATCCGAACCGTTATATTTCATACGGCAGGGCTGGGCACACATTCCCCTGTTTCCGCTTCTTCCTCCGATGAATGACGACATCAGGCATTGTCCCGAATATGAAACGCAAAGTGCGCCGTGAATAAACATTTCTATTTAAATCGGAGATTTTTGAACCAGTATTTTTATATCTTCGCCCGAAAGTTCTCGCGCGCAGACCATGCGCGAAAAACCGATTTTAGAAAATTCTTTCGCCGCTTCGCTGTTATGCCCGCTCGCTTGAGTGGAAGCATGGATCGCAAAATCCGGAAAAATCGAATGAATGAACCGGGCAAGTCCTAAATCTGCGATTATTAATGCGTCAGCTCCCGCTTTTTGGTACAAAAAACCGGCGTACCGCACCGCTTCGTCGATTTCGCGGTCAAGTACGCAGGTGTTGAGTGTAACATAAGCACGGACCCCTCGGCCGTGAAGTTTTTCAATCGAACGGCAAAGAATATCATCGCCGAAATTTACGGCTTTCATCCGCGCGTTGAGCATACTTCCGCCGAGATAAACCGCATCGGCACCGCCTGCAATCGCAGCTTCTACCGCTTCAGGCGAACCGCACGGAGCTAAAAGTTCAGGTAGCGGCATAATAAAATCGATTCCTTATAAAATCCGCAAAATTTAATCTTGTCTTTAATTTTATTTTAATTTTGCTGCTTTAAATTCTTCAAGTTCTTTTTTCAAAAGTTGATTTTCACGCAGTACCTCATCGCGCTGTGTTTTAATAGTACTGTACTTTAACTGCATTTTTACTTTTTCGTCAAGAGAATCCAGCGCGCAAACAAGAGCTGCTTCGGTTTTACTGCACCTCTTTGATGACATTACCATTGAGTTTATACGTTGATCTATAATTTTGGCAAGCTCCAAAACATATTCTTCTGATTCATCTGACAGTAAATTAAGTTCCATTCCGCTTATTTCGACAGTATAACGTTGTTTTTCGTCCATATGTAAAATCTCCTGTATGAAATTTTGATATTATAAATAAAAACTGTATATTACGCACATTCTATAGTAGAACAATTTAAAATAAAATTTCTAAAAGCAAAAATGCCAAATAAAAAATCAACACGCAAATCTTATCCGTTTCTGCCGAACGGAATATTTTAAAAAAGTATTAACTACTACAACATGTGAAAATTGATATTATCTCTATTATATATAATATAACATAAAAAATCAATACCGGAGATTAAATGACAGAAAATTATAAAAAATATACAGAAATGCTTGATAAAGGTTTAAGACCGGGAGTCAGTTATGACATCATGCGGCGCCAAATAAAACTGTCCGACGGAAAAGAAAGCATATTTTACTATATAACCAGTTTTGTAAAAGAAACGATTATGCAAAAAATCATGGAATTTTACGTCGGATCGAAAATTACGGGCGGAACTGCCGAATCAACCCCGTATATGCAGATCAGAGATGAAACAGAACTGCCGAATTTAATAAACGCGGTGATGAGCGGATGTACAGTTTTTATTTATGACGGAATGGATAATCCGGTTATACTTGACACGCGTGAATACCCTACAAGAGCAATTGCCGAACCCGAAAACGACAGAGTTTTAAGAGGCCCGCGCGAAGGCTTCTGCGAAGTTTTAAAAATTAATATAACGCTAATCCGGCGCAGAATCCGGGATCCTATGCTTACAGTCGAACTTCAAAGCATAGGAAGAGTAACAAAAACAGATGTCGCTTTATGTTATATCGAGGGACTTGCCGATGAAAAATCCGTAAAAGCCTTAAAAGAAAAATTTGAGGAAATAAAAAATATCTCGGCTATAAATATGGGACATGAAAGTTTAGCCGAAAGTTTGATTAAAAACCGCTGGTATAATCCTTTTCCCAAAATAAGATACACGGAAAGACCTGACGCGGTCGCAGCTATGCTCGAAGAAGGAAGTATAATAATAGTATGCGACAATTCTCCTTCGGCGATGATACTTCCGACATCTATTTTTGATTTTCTTCAGGAAAGCGACGATTTTTATTTTCCGCCTTTTGTCGGGACATATCTGCGGCTGCTTAGGCAGGGAGTCTATGTAATCGCAGTCATTTTCACTCCGCTTTGGTATCTTATGATAAGCAATCCCGAATGGCTTCCTCCATGGCTTGATTTTATAAAAGTTTCCGATCCTTATTCCGTTCCTATACTTTTACAGCTTTATCTTGTGGAATTTATGGTCGACGGTTTAAAACTCGCTTCATTGAATACTCCCTCGACTCTCAATAATTCGCTTTCGCTTGTCGGAGGTTTGATTTTAGGAGACCTAGCCGTAACCGTCGGATGGCTTATCCCCGAAGTTATTTTATATATGGCAATAGTATCGCTGTCAAATTTTACTCAAGCCAGCTACGAACTCGGTTACGCTTTTAAATTCATGCGGATGTTAATGCTTGCCGGTATAGCTGTTGCCGGAGTATGGGGATTTGCCGCAGGATTTTTGATCATGGTAACGCTGATGGCGACAAACAAAACGGTCCCCGGAACAAGAGGATATCTGTATCCGTTGATACCTTTTAATTTCAAAGCCTTATACCGCTTATTTTTCCGTGTAAAACTGTAATTTTTTTAATTTAATAGCCGTTATATTTTTTCGACAGGTACGTATAAATAACAAAATTCATGCGAGTTTTTTTCCGGGTTGTAAAAACCGTAATATTCAAATACAGGCAATGTATCGCATCCGTATTTATAACCGATCAGCGGTGCGATTTCTTCTCCTATCCAATTGTACGGCGGAATTCCTCCTCTCCAAGGCTCACACCCGAGAGCGGCGGCCGTTTCATCGCAAATACGTATACGCGCATAAACCGATGCCGGAACTTTTAAAATATCAAAATCCGCGGGACAATCATCTTTTTCATAGAGAAAAGCAAACATAACTCCGTTCGGGCGGTTTTTTGACAAATAATTCACGCTCACGCAAACATCCCAGTCATCCTCCGCACGATTTACACAACCGAAATCGAGTGATTGATATCCGCTCATAATTTTATCGACGTCGGGTTCGCCCTTATTGTCTGAAGCGTATCCGATTTTACCGCACCATATTGTTTGCGTCCATTCAACTATATCAACTTCCGCGTTTCCTTTTATATAAAACGTTTCTACTATTTTTTCCTGCGGATGGCTTGCTTTATCTTTTAATTTAGTTTGTTCTTCCATATCTTGAAACTTCCTTTTTTATTCCTAATTTATTATATAAAGTATATCATTGTTCCTATAATATGTCAAGTTCTAATGTTTTAAAATAAAATTATCCCAAAAGTGTATTAAGATACGGTTTTACTCCCAGCAATTCACAGGAAGCTTCGTATTGTTTTTTTAGTTCGGATATTTTTTTCTCTCCGAGAGGTTTATCCTTTTTAAAAGCGCGTATAAGAACGTTTTTAGGTGTTTCGTCGGGGTCGATAAGTTCTGTCACGGTTACGTCATAGTTTGCCAATTCAAGCAGAGAAGCACGCATCGCATCGGTTGCAGCGTCGCATAATTTGTTTTTTAATATCGTATGACGGGTGATGAAATTAAGATCGGGAGAGGAAATTTCCGAATAAATCTGACGGTGGCAGCAAGGTGTCGAAAGAATTATTTTCGAATTGTTCTTTATGGCGCAGTAAAGGACAATATCAGTGGCTGTATCGCAGGCGTGAAGCGAAAGAGTTAAATCGGGGGGATTTTCGGGGATAAAATTCTTTATATCGCAGCATACAAAGCAAAGACCATCCCATCCCAGCTTTTCAGCGCAGGAAGAACAATAGGATATAACTTCTTCTTTCAGGTCCGCTCCTGTCATTAAAACTTCTCTGCCTAATTTATATTTGATGAACCAATAAACAGCAAATGTCAAATAACTTTTTCCGCAGCAGAGATCCATTATATTTATCGTCCCGCTTTTTGGAAAATGTTCGGATACCAAAGCCACGTTTTCCAAAAACTTGTTAATCTGACGAAATTTCGCTTGTCTTTTATCATGTATTCTTCCGTTTGAATCGCAAATACCGAGCATTTTTAAAAACGGAAGAGCTGTTTCATCTCCGTTTGACAGAATATAATTCTTTTCCGCATTATGGGTTCGTATATTTTCATAAGAACCGGCTTTCTCTGTCATTGTATCACTTTCTTTTAGCGGAATTGATTTTATATTGTTTTTTATATGAACGTTCCCTCCGGAAGAAATCAGAACCGAGCAAGACCCGTTTGCGGTTATAATATCCGCCTGCCTGTAATCTGATAAAATTTCATCCGTTAAAATCAAAGGGGCATTTTCCGTATCAAGAGTTTTATGAAAAACCTTTCCGTTTGAAAATTGCGTTTCCACCTGCAGCAAAATTTCATCTCCCGATGAAGAGGAGATGAATTCGGCGTATGCTTTTAATATTTTTTTATCTTTATTGCGGCTCATTACGAGTTTTTTCAATATTCTTGAATCTATCACGCTTTTTATGATTGTAAAAAGAGGTGTGTTTGTCATAATAATTTTTTGTTTTCCGTTCAATAATTGTTGTTTTAAATAATACCGTTACCTTTTGATCCATTCTCCCGGGGAATTATTTTTTTTGAAACAGTTTGATTTTATCGGGTGATATTTTTTGCGTATTACGATATAAGCTATCTCGGTCAACAAAGCAGCAAAACCTATTGTCAATACAAGGATAACAGGAATAAAATCATCGGAAACTGTTTTTTGAGACAAATACCGGCTGCGTTCCTCTTCGAATTTGTTTTCGAGGAAAACGGTATCATATTTGGTGGAAGAAGCGTTTATTCCCCCTAAAACTAAAGTCATGCCGTCCGGAGTTTTTCCTTTTTCCGCAGATTTAACGCTTACGGCTATTCTCTCAATACTCTTAATACCGGAAAAATCCGTAAAATCACATACTATATAATGCCACATACCGGCGCTTAGAGTGACTGAAGCCTCAGCCCGGTTGTTGCCTGAAAAAAGAGTTAAATTAAATGATAAATTACGTATTTTATCGTTTATATTATCAGTGTACATGTAAAATGAAAGATAAGGCGCGTACGAAAGGTCACGCGGATAATTCAATATATTAAAAACCGCGCTACCGCTCCCGCCGATATCCCCAAATGGTACCAGCATTAAATCGCGGTATCCCTTAAGCGAGGCTGCCGATTCGATTTTATTGGCGGCTGAAAACCCTTTCCACCCTTCGGTCGTACTCGGGTCATTGAAGGGCCAAAGTAAAACCGATCCAGTCACGGCTTCCGGGAGCTTATCCGTTATTTTTACGGAAACCAGTTCCCGCCCTGCTTGATAACCGCTGCGGTAATCTTTTATGAGTGCGTTCCATTCGGTTATACCGAGCATGGCAAGGGCGAAATCCGTATACAAAGAATAACTGTCGGTATCGATATACCGGAGTATATTGTAAAAATCATATTCCGATGATGAAAATCTTTCGCCGTCCGCTATAATATAGGCGTCCACGCAGCCGCAGCTTTCGGAACAAATCAGAAAATAAGCGGCGACATATTCCGCAATATATTGTTCAGGAGCGGTTTTTATTTTTAAATCAAGCGGCTGAGAATTGTTTACCAGCATAATATGCCGGACGGTCGTTTCATTCATAAGACGCGGATTTTCGAAATAACGGCAAATGGAAGGAATTTCTTTTAAAGTTATTTCTCCGATCGGAGAATTTGATTCTTTTTTCCAGTCGGTGACAAGCGAAGATGCGGGTGAGTACGGATTAAGCGCTACCCGCCATGAAATATTCCCTTCGTCGCTTATTTTATACGCGAGTAAATCACAGATTTCCCTGCCGCAAAAGACATATGAAGGATCAGAAAAATAATTTTTGTCCCAGGAGTTTCCGATTGAAGCGTAAATATGCGATCTTGAATAAAACGATTTAAATATATTATAAACTACCCGGTATGCTTCGCTGTAAGCCGATACAAAATCAGCGGGGGATTTCTTTCCCATACCGTAATTCTGCCATGAAAGTCCGATATCAGAACCGAATATTACAGCGGAAGCATAGCCGTGAGAAGAATTTTGAGAAGAATATCTTTGAGCTAAAAAAGTTGTCAGAGCGCGAAAATACAATAACCCTTCTTCAGTTTCGGTATTATGCGCAAAATAATACAACGGCTGACGTGAAATCGAACCGGGGTGGGCAAGTATTTGCAAATATTTATCACTGGGACGGCTCATCACTATGTTTAAAACTACAACTGCTCCCGAGGCGTAATAATCATAAACCAAACTGTCAATTTTTGAAACATATTCTTCGTTGAAATAAAAAATATTATCTTCAAATTCGTATACAATATTCGATTCGGTATCAGAAACAAGTTTCGCATAATCTGTTTGAACTACGGTATAAGCCGCGCCGGTATCAAGGATATTTTGTGCGGAGGATATAAGACCTTTTTTAGTCGTTATGCTGTGCGGAGCCTGATACGAAGCGGTAATTTCGGGATTTGTAATATAATGCGGAACATCAATTAAAATATTTTGTTTTGCGTCGCGATTATATATTACAACAGCGAAGCGCGAACACAGTCTGCTTCTTTTTCCGGATAAAGCGTTTATCGTTATTGTAAAATCCTGCGAAACATAAACACTTGGATTTTCCGCGGGCTGCTTCGAATCCTTAAATATTTCAGATAAATCCTCGTATGCTTGAAGCTCATAAACTGCCAACATAGAATTTTTATAAGCTGTCACAAGGGAAGCGTTTAATTTACCCGTTATAATTATTTTATCTCCGTTTTCATTTTGACGGCAGGAAGTTATTTCACACCCGGAAATTAAGTTTTGATCTTTTAAATATTGCTCGGGTATTCCATAACCTAAATATACCGGAGTTATCGAATATATTGTTATTTCCCCCGAAGAAGCTCCGTCAAAAGTGAATTTAACCTGTTGAACATCATCGGCCGGCAATTTAAAATAATACGTATTGACGTTCGCTTTTCCTATAAGACTTGAATTTGCTTCTCCTGTCAGTTCTATTTTGATTTCCGGATTAGCTTCATATGTCGGGGAAGAAATGGTTGCATATTGCATTATGATAGAATTGCAAGTTGAATTATTTGCAAGACGAACGCGTACGGCATCGTTTGATGAAAACAAATTACGGGTTAGAATTGTGCTTTCAATAAAACATCTTGAAGCAAGTGTAGAAGCTATATCAATTTTCATGGCCTGGGGATCGTATAAATATGAAAGTTTGCTTTCTCCTCCGTATATACTATATCCCGACGACATAAATTGCACCGCGGAAGCAAGATTTGCATCGCTAGAAGCGGCTATACAGTCAAGACGGAAATTATATACATATTTATAATCAGTGCCCGTGTTTTTAATTTTTATTCCGAAACGTATTCTGTCAACGCTCTGACGGGATTCAAAATCACTGATATCCGTGATAATTCCGTTCCATATTCCGCTTGTTATTTCTGCCGTATAATGTTTTGACGCAAGGGTTTCCGAAAAAAACTGCAGTGAAATTTCATAAGTTATATTTTCTGAATCCCCCGCCGAAACAGCAAAAAAGAATGTGTTATAACCGCTTAAATCAATAGGTTCCGAAAAAGAACGTTCGACATTGTGCCAAACCGCTCCGTCTGTTTCGGTTCCGATGATATATAAACAGCGGCTGCCTTCCATCGGTTCAAGCGGATATTGCGGGAAAGAACTTTCCGCGGATAAGGATTCAATATTCAAAGCCGGTTTCCAGTTTGACAAAGCCCGGTTTGTATCAATACTGTCAATTATATCTATTCTTTCTTTAAGCGCGGACATAGCGATATTTTCTATTACTATGGAATCCGGGTTTACAGGGTCCGGATTTTCAGCTTTTATACAAAGCGGCAATATCATATTGCAAAGCGCGGCAAGCAGAATCAAAACGGAAATTTTTTTCCCCGCTTTCAGAAAAATATATTTTTTTGATGAATTGCACGCGATAAACATGATAATCTTTCCTCTCTGTTAAAAACTGAGACTATAATTTATTTTGCCAAAATAAAATCTTACGCTAAAATTATACAGTACTTTCCGGTTATCAATCTAAAAATTTTAGTAAAAATAAATCATAACATAACCAAAATAATAAAGTAACAAAAACATCTTTACATAACAGTATATATCTGATATACTTGTTCATTAATTAATATTGTTTTAAATGGGCGACAATAAATCGACCGGAGTTTTATATGAAAATAAAAAATATAATTAAATCATTGTCAGCGTTTTTTATTTTTCTTTTTAGTTCTTTCGCATCATCCGCCGCTTCCTGGGAAAAAGAATATAAGAGCTCTGCCGCAGCCGTACCGAGAACAGGAGATGACGTTGATATTTTAATACTCAGCGTAACCGTTATGGCACTTGTTATTATACTCGCCGTTATTATATATACAAAGAGAAAAATGTCGGAAGAAACAGAAGAGTCAGAAGAAAAAGAAGAAACGGAATCCAAAACCGAAAATACTTCGGAAAACAGCGATAAGAAATAAATATATAAACGGAACCGGGTATCCAAATGATTAATAAAGCTAAAAAAAATAAATTGAAAATCAGAATACTTAACATATTGACGGTAATTATCATAATTGCCATTTTAGCCTGCGTCGCCGGAGTTATTGCTTTGAACATGGAATATACCGCCGGTGATAATATGTACCGCGATCTCGCAGATTCTTTTTTAATTTTTGATGAAGAAGAAACAGATTATTTTCCGGACGAAAGCGAACCCATTGAAGGTACAGACGATATAACAGCAGAATCAGATATAAGCGAAAATACTTCCGGGATAAATGAAAACACAGAACCCTCCCCGGCGCAGACAACCCAAAAACCCGAACCTCAAACTACAGCCGCTCCGGCAAAAAAGATCACAAAAGTAAATTTTTCCGCTCTGCGTGAAATAAACGAAAATGTTGTGGGCTGGATTATCTGCGACGGAACAGCGATAAGCTATCCGATAGTACGAACTTATTCGGCGCAGGATTACGATTATTATTTGACTCACTTGTTTAACGGCAATAAAAACAAACTCGGAACAATATTTACGGATTTACGCAACGATCCGTGGAATGATAAGGTAACAATTCTTTACGGGCATAATATGCTTAACGGAACGATGTTTTCGAGTCTGCTGAAATATTCATCACAATCCTATTACGATTTGCATCCCACAATGAGACTTCTGACTCCCGACGGAAATTATACGATAAAATTATTTTCAGGCTATATGACAACCGTTGAATCCGATGCTTTCACACTCGGATACGGAAGCTTGGCAATGGAAAAATTTTTGACTTCCGTAAAAGCGGCTTCCGCTTTTCAATCGGATATAATTCCCACTTCCGACGACAACATAATAACCATGTCTACCTGCGACAGTAATACATCAAGGATTGATAACCGTTTTATTGTCCACGGAATTCTTGTAAAAGACTGATTTTGAAAAAATTCGTATATTCTCAAAAAGTATATCCTTTCGGGTATGCTTTTTTTATTATTTATCAAATAATCCGGAACTAATTGCTTTGACGTGAATATAATTATGATAGAACAATTTCAAAGTAAAACTTCGGAGACAAATAAAGTCTTGATACTTGATTCTTGATTTTTGCTACAAGAGTTTATCCGTTTTCGCCGAAACAGACTTTTTATATTGTCTTGTTTTACTGTTTTGTAAAAATAAATATAAAAGGGGTATCAATTATGATAGTTACAATCGAATATAACCGTGAACACGCGGTTGAATACGCCCACAAATGGGCGCTTGCACGAAATCCCCTGTTCTATGATTTCGTGGGAATAGGAGGGAACTGTACAAATTTTGTATCGCAATGCGTATACGCGGGCTGTTGTACTATGAATTATACGCCCACTTTCGGATGGTATTACGTTTCTTCCGCCGACCGTTCCCCGTCATGGACCGGAGTCCAGTTTTTTTATAATTTCATTACTGAAAATACAGATGTAGGACCTTACGGAAGAGAAGTCCGGGCGGGAGATTTAATGCTCGGTGACGTAATTCAGCTAGGCAGGAGGGACGGAACATATTATCATACCCTGATAGTAACCGGTTTTGACAGAAGAACATATTTAGTATCGGCAAATACCGACGATTCTATCGACAGACCGCTCAGTACATATAATTATCAGAGAATAAGATTCATACACATAGAAGCCGCACGGGCGGAAGTAAGTGATTCAAGCTGTTTTGACGGATTGATAAGCGGAGAATATTTAAGTCCCAGACCTGCCGGAACAATTCCCGAAGATGAAGCACCCGAAGATACTGCGGAAGATGAAGAGATGTCCGAAACAGAAAATTTAGCGGATCTGGCGGAAATGGATACGCCGGCAACGGAAGAAACATCCGAATTTATAAATCCCGTTCTAATTGATCCGGGAAGATTTGAAATATTGTAAACAAACCCTGTTTGAATCCCTGTGTACTATTTTAATGACTAAAATTTTAAATAAACCGCGTGATAAATGCGGCTGAAGGCTGAAGCTCGCATGACAATCAAATCCTGTTCTTATATTCGGTTTTTTGCCATATGCTTATATCAAGTTTTATTTTTCCGTTATTAATTTCCGCTGTTTTTTTTGACTGTATTTTTTTTGCGGGGGGTTATGACGACAAACACAACAGTCGCGGCTATTATTATAACGATAGCTGAGAGAACCAGCCAAAATGTTAACCCGAAAGTATTGGCAGCGAGTTTTCCGCTGCTGTTTATATGCCATGCTCCGCCGGTTTTATCTTTTGGAACTGAAAATAATTTTGAATAATTCTCCAAATTCAATTCTTCGGTATTATCATCGGTAACCAGCAAAACGGTATTCTTTTTATAATTGGCGGAAAGAGTTCCGTCAGAATTTTCTATAACCGGAATTATGCGCGCTATTGTTGTCGTGCAGGTAAAAGGTCCTAAAAGCTTAATAGCGCTGTCGGTTTCCGGCAGAGTTTTGCTTGACATCAAAGCGATATCTCCCTCTCCTCCCACAAAAACTTCATTTTCAAATGTCAGAGAACCGCAGTTTAAAAGATCTTTCGCATAATCACCCGCCGATTTATTATAGCCGAAAGACCCTCCCCCGAGAACAAATTCGGAATAATTTACAGCTCCTCCCGCATATTTTGAAGCTTCGTTATAGTTGACGCTTCCTCCCGACATTTCAAAACGTGCGTTTTCAGTGTTGTATATACCGGCTCCGAGTTCGGCTTTATTTGAAGAAATTGACCCTTCTTTTGCCGCAAAATAAGCATTTTCGGAATTATATAACCCTCCTCCGTGTTTCGCTTCGTTATAAGAAAGCGAACAATAAGCGAAAGCTACCATTCCCGTATTATACATTCCTCCGCCTTCCAAAACAGCGGTGTTATAACTGACTGAGCCTCCGGCGACAAGCAGTTCGGCATCCGGGGAAACATATAAGCCTCCCCCCTTTTGGGCTTGATTTGAAGCTGCCGAAAAATTTTCGCTTAAATAACATTCAGGAGATGATATCAGAGCTATTCCTCCTCCTGTCTGCGCGGTATTTGACGCGTTTTCTTCAACATGTGAATCATACATGTTTTCGTCGTATGTCACAACAGCTCCGACAAAACCTCCCGAAAAAGCGGCTGAAGAACCTTCCACATATACACCGCCTCCAAAGCTTTCAGCACGGCAGCTTTTTATTTGACCTCCTTTGAAATTAACATATCCTCCCTGCGCTGAAATACCTCCTCCGTTAGCAGCGGAGCAATCAGATATTAATCCGCCGAATAGTTCCAGTGTTCCGTTTAATATTAATATTGCTCCGCCGTTTTCATTTGCGGCATTCGCGTTTTTTATGACTGTTCCGTTATAAACCGAAAGAGTTCCTCCGTCTATCGTGAAAATTCTTCCGGTATAATTATCCGAACCTCCTTCAAGGACAAGAGTCTCCCCTTTGTCGGTGTTTTTTGTATTACCGAGAACGAAAACTCCTCCTTTTATTTCAAACATTGATTTCCCGGAAAATCCCCTCTCCACTATACAGCTTGCCCCTTTAAATAATATCTCGCCGCTTTTTATTATAATAGGGGAACGCAAAATTATATCTCTTCTTAAGCAAACTTCACCGTTTTCATTAATCCAGGCGGATTTTTCTCCTCCCAGCGCCGAAATCATTGATTCGTTATCGGTTACCTCCCCTCCCGGAGCTTCTCCTTTTATATCAAGATCAATTTGGGCGTTAATGTTTAAATTAAAAGTCAGTGATAAAAAGATTATAAATGTAAACAACGCAGCAGAATAAACTTTCTTCATTTAGATTTTTCTTCCTTGTTTAATAGTTTCAAATAAGCAGTTGTTTTATTATACCATAAAACCAATCTATTTTGTTTACAAAATATTACCTTATAATATGTGTATTGTATACAATATTTAAATAAAACAAATTAAACTTCACAATAATAGCATGAATTTGAAAAAAATTAAAAAAACCTATTGCAAGTTTTTTATTATGTGTTATTATATAAGCGTTAAAGTTGTCTTGTTTATTGTGATATAAAGCGGTACCGGACTATATGTATGTTTACAGACAGACTAAATTACATGATGTAGATATTTTATAAAATTATTAATTTATCCGAATATTTTAAATTACAGGAGGGTGACAAATGCTCCCGCTTGACAGACTGACAGAAGAGGCAAAGGCAGGATTTTTGGCTCACGGCTTCGGTGAAGATGATATCCTGCTTGCTCTGCAGCTTGATTTGGATACGGAAGGAAACTTCGGCGAAACATGGCTTGCGATTGACAAAGAGAAAAAAACTCTCTTGCGTATGTCGGTAACAAGTGACGCTGAAACGGCATATAAGCTTCGCAAAGCCGCGGCGGAAAGTAAAAATGCAAAAGACAAATCAAAGAAAAAATCCGCACCGATAATCAAAGCGGAACTTTTTGAAAAAGCTGATTTTTTTACATATGATGTGGAGACTCTATCGGGTACTTATGTGGATAACTTTGTTTCATCGAACAGGGTTCTCTCAAGAAAAGGCGCCATTCCCGAGCCTCCTCCGGAAGAACTTGAAAGCGAAACTCCCGAACAGAAAACCATACGAAAAAATTCCGGTGAAACGATAACCATAGCATATTGCACCAACGCCCGCAAACGCAGACTCTTTGCTTTTATCGATTTGATGGAACGTTTTCAGCACGGCGATGAAATCACGGAAGAAGATCCGATATTTGAACAGTTCAATCATAAATGCCCTAAATGCGGCAAACGATATGAGGATCAAAACCGGCGTATATGCGATGTTTGCACTAACCAAAAAGCGGTTATCCGCCGTTTGTTCGCTTACTTTAAGGGATTTGAAATACAATTTACAGTGATTATGACATGTCTAGTTCTGACTTCCGTCATATCGCTTATTTCTCCGATAATCAACAACTTAATTTTCTATGATCAGGTAATACAGGTTCCCGGTATTATCAACGGAAAAGAAGTCGGGACTATGCACGAGCTTAAATATGTATATTTATTGATCATAATAATATTCGCTTTAGGCTGGTTTTCGCTCGCCATCGGTATTATCCACAGCAGAA
Organism: Eubacteriales bacterium; assembly: GCA_031549925.1. GTDB lineage: Bacteria > Bacillota > Clostridia > Oscillospirales > CAG-272 > JAVBPA01. Next base: position 5,281 of record JAVBPA010000113.1, on the reverse strand, counting down.
CAAACGCCCGTATGTCCACAAGAGTTACGCTGAACATGAAGCTTGATATTTTCACTGCCATGCAGAAACTCTCGCTTTCGTTCTTTAATAACAACCAAACCGGACGTCTTATCACACGTGTTAATACAGATGCGGAAAATATACGCGGATTCTTTATCAACAGCATACCTAACCTGATAATAAACGGACTTAACTTTATAGGTCTTACAATATTTCTGTTCTCAATCAACTGGAAACTGACCATAATTGTTTTTATCCCTGTTCCGATTGTAATTATAATATTTAATGTTATGCTTCCGAAACTTTGGAGAATGTACTCCATGTCCTGGAGACGCCATTCCGCGCTCAACGCGGTTCTTTCCGACAGTTTAACAGGTGTACGCGTTGTTAAGGCGTTCGCCAAAGAAGCGGAGGAAACAAACAGATTCTATTCCTACAGCGAAAAACAATATAAAACAAATCTTCAGCTTAATATGGTTTCGCTTACAATTTTCCCTCTTGTCGGATTGCTTATCGGTATAACCGCAAATATGATTTGGGGTTACGGCGGAATTAATGTCATAAACGGCGTTATGACTTACGGTGAGTTTTCATCATACCTGTCATACCTCGGAATGATATTCGGCCCTCTTCACTTCTTCACCGATTTTGTAAACCAAATCACTCATACAGCAAACTCCGCACAGCGTATGTTTGAAATTATCGACACTATACCCGAAATTACAGATGCTCCCGAAGCTGTTAAAATAGAACGCTTCAAAGGGGATATTGAATTTAAAAAGGTTTGCTTCCATTATACTCCCAACCGCCCTATATTAAAAAATGTCAGTTTTAAAATAAATCAAGGCGACCATATCGGGCTTGTGGGACATACAGGAGCGGGAAAATCAACAATTGCAAATTTAATAAACCGTTTGTATGACGTTATTTCCGGTTCGATTGAAATCGACGGTGTAAACGTCAAAGAAATTGCGGGCGAATCCATGCGTAAAAACATAGCCATCGTTTCACAGGAAATATATCTTTTTAAAGGCACTATAGCGGATAATATCCGTTACGGAAAGCCCGATGCGACAATGGATGAGGTTATAGCTGCGGCAAAAGTGGCAAACGCGCACGATTTCATTATAAAAATGCCGAACGGTTACGAAACGCTTGTAGGAACAGGTAACCGCTGGCTTTCCGGCGGAGAACAGCAGCGTGTTTCAATTGCGCGGGCTCTGCTTCTCGGACCGGCGATATTGATTCTTGACGAAGCAACCGCCGCAATGGATACCGAAACCGAACGCCTTATACAGGACGCGCTCAACATTTTAATAAAAGGCAGAACTACTATAACAATTGCGCACCGTCTGTCAACTCTTAAAGACTGCAATTATCTTTTCTCCCTCGAAAACGGTGAGATAGCGGAAAGCGGAACTCACGCCGAACTAATTGCCAAAAAAGGTATTTATTACAGACTGTACACACTCCAGAATGAAGCCATGAAAAAAGTATTGCAGGGTATGTAAACGAAAACTATACAAAATTACAGCCGTAAAGCTTAAAATAATTTTTGAAAAAACAAGTTTTTGGATACATAAATTCCGTAGTTTTCCGGCAATATGTTAAACCAAAAATTTTCCATACCGATATAAATTTTATAAAGCGGGGGTCATATCATGGACGAAAACAAAAAGAACGATGAAAAGAAAAACGATAGCTTAAAAGAAGATAAGGATATAAAGGAAACAAACACGACCGATAAAAAGGAAGAAAAGAAAGCTGATAAAACGAACGATTCTTCCGCAGATAAAAAAGAGGACGGCGTTTCGGATAAAAAAGATGATACCAATGGAAACGGTGAAAAAAAAGAGCTTCTTGACGATATGCTGGACGAAGGCGATTTGATTTTAGAAAATCAAAGAGTATCCATTCCTTTAAATCAATCAAACGCGCGTTTCTTCAGATCAAAGGGCGGTCTTATATCTCTCGAGCTGACGGAAGAAGGCAAAGCTCCCGAATTTTTTGAACGTGTTGTAATTCTCCGTTCATTTCCGGTTACAAACCCAGATGAATTTTTATCTGTCCGCGAACCCGATTCCAAAAAGCAGGGCAGAGGCAAAGAAATCGGGATGATCCGCCGAATAACCGATTTTGACGAAGCAACGGGTATTTTGTTTTTAGAAGAACTCGACCGCAGATATTTTTCTCCGCAGCTTTTAAAAATTACTTCCTGCAAAGAAAAATTCGGATATTCATATTGGGAAGCGGAAACAACAGCCGGTCATGTTATGTTTATTTTAAACAACCCCTTTTCAAATATCCGTGTACTTGAAGACGGGCGAATCATTATTAACGATATAGACGGAAACAGCTTTGAAATCCCCGATCCGAAAAAACTTGATCCCGCCAGTTACCGCAAAATAGAAATCTACCTGTAAGAATAAATTTTATTTGTTTTACGAAGTGTATCTCGAATTAATTTCAACGTTTTGTTACTTTTTCAAAAAGTAATCGTATTAATTCTCATCTGTTTTGCGAAGTGCATCTCGAATTAATTTTAACGTTTTGTTACTTTTTCAAAAAGTAAAAAGGATCTTTTTTATGAAATTGATGTATGATTTGCCGGAAGCGGATAAAAGAGCTTTTGAAGCCGCCGCCGGAACGGATTTACAAATACTGTATTGTCTGCCTTACAACATCTATAAAAACAATTTCGTATCGGGTTATATGGTTTTTACCTCAAATACCATGTATAAGCTGCTTGACGGGAAACTGCTCGATACATTTCCGATACAAAACAGCTATAACTTCCGGACAGAAGTTATGTACGGTTCGTGCGGTTTTTACGCAAATCTCGGCGGAACTATGACAATCGACGAAAAAGGTGAAAAAAAGTGGTCGGGCGGATGCGCTACGCTTATTTGCCAATTTGTTTCCGGCCGTAACTTACCGAGATACGCCGTAATTACACGAGCCTGCGAGATTTTATCAGAAACCGCAAACCGCGAACCTATAACCAATAATACTCCGGAAGTGTTTTGTACAACATGCGGACGCCCGTATGTTTCGAACTCACAAATATGTCCATACTGCCTTGATAAAAAAGAAGTTTACGGCAAACTCTGGGGCATGACAAAAGGTCTCCGTCTTATGATGTGCGTTCCTTTTATCGTTTCCGCTATCGGAGTCACTTTGTCTTTCATCAACCCCTGGATACAGGCAAAAGTAATAAATGAATACCTCTTCCCGGGTGATGGTGGTGCAAAGGGAAATATTAATGGCTTTATTGGTTTTGTTGCGATAATCGTTTCAATTGATCTATTCTCCCGCGCGCTTGGAGTATTGCAGGGACGCGCTTCGGCTATAGCTAGCGGAAAATTTAATCTGATGCTGACCGCTCTGCTTTACGAAAAAGTACAATCACTTTCGCTTTCTTCTATCCAACGCAGGACTACGGGCGAGCTTATGGGACGTATATCAGGTGATACATCGGTCATACAATCGTTTATTATCGGTCAGCTTCCCTCAATGTTTATACAGATAGCTTCTTTTATTATAGGATTTATCATTGTAATCGTAATGAATCCTCTGATCTGCGCGTTTATATTTATTCCGGTTCCGATTATGATATTTATCATATCAAGATTCTGGAGCTATATACAGCTGCTCAACGTCAAAGCATGGATGCTTGGAACACGTACAGGTTATCTGCTGCATGATATATTAAATGGTATCCGTGTTGTTAAATGTTTCGGGCAGGAAGAAAAAGAAATTTCCCGTTTCAAAGAAGCCAGCATAAAATCATCGAAGCAAAACGAATATAACGCTAAGGTTTTCAATACATTGCTTCCTCTTATCGGTTTCGGAATGCAGCTCGGACGTTACGCTATTATCGTTTACGGTTATGTGCTTGTTTTCCATACTGAAATGCAAATAGGAACGCTTTTCCAGTTCCTTTCATACGCAAACATAGTCTATGCTCCTCTGCTTTATATTACCTCGATGCCGACGGTTATATCACAATTTTTAACTTCTTCCTCAAAGGTTTTCGAAATCCTCGAAGAAGCCCCGGAAGTAGGAGATATAGATCTTCCGCTTGATATTCAAATAGAGGGAGATATTTCGATACGCAACATAACATTCGGTTATCAGAGTTATAATCCGGTGCTTGAAAATGTTTCGGTAGATATCAATACGGGAGAAATGATCGGAATAGTCGGTCATTCCGGATCGGGAAAAACTACGCTAATCAACCTGATAATGAGGCTTTACGACGTCAACGAAGGCGCTATCATGATTGACGAAGTAAACATAAAAGATATATCCCAAACAGCGCTAAGAACTCAAATAGGAGTAGTGCTTCAGGAAACCTTCCTCTTCTCGGGAACAATCCGCGATAATATCCGTTATTCAAAACCTTTCGCGACAGACGAAGAAGTTATCCAGGCAGCAAGAATCGCAAACGCCCACGACTTTATAATGAATATGCCTGAAGGGTATAATACAATGGTCGGAGAAAAAGGACTTTCTCTTTCGGGCGGAGAACGGCAAAGGGTTGCAATCGCACGCGCGATAATACATAATCCCCATATATTAATTCTCGATGAAGCGACTGCTTCGCTTGATACGGAAACAGAAAAATTAATCCAGGACTCGCTGAATAAGCTTGTCGCAAACCGCACAACACTTGCTATAGCGCACAGGCTTTCAACACTCCGCAATGCCGACAGGCTGCTCGTTCTTGACCATGGTAAAGTAAGCGAATTCGGGTCTCATAACGAATTGCTCAAAAACCGCGGTATATATTACAAACTCGTTATGGCTCAGCGCAAAATGGCAAAAGAAATCGTAAAATAAAAATTAGTCAAGTATAAATTAAATTAAGTATAAGCATGAAAATATTAATGGCTACAATGTCTCTTGACATCGGCGGAGCGGAAACGCATATAATCGACCTCGCACGTGAATTAAGTCAGCGCGGACATGAAATAACAATAGCTTCACGCGGAGGCGTTTATACTTCTGCGTTAAGAGAGTTTAATATAAGGCATATTACTGTGCCTCTTCATACGAGGAGCGTATTGTCAATGATACGCTCCTATAATATATTGTACCGGGAAATAAAAAAGGAACGTTACGATATAGTTCATGCCCACGCGCGTATTCCGGCTTTTATCTGCGGACTGCTTGAAAAGAAATTAAAATTCCGGTATGTAACGACCGCTCACGGAGTTTATGAAATAACCCCTATGCTGAAATTTTTTTCAAATTGGGGACAGCGTCAGCTTGCCGTCAG
>JAVBPA010000038.1:0-9478 GCA_031549925.1 Eubacteriales bacterium | reverse complement strand
GATTTTTTAAAGCTGGACTGCATTAGCGCGGGGTGCTATGAAGACAACACGGCAAGTTTGAAGATAATAAAAAAATGCGGTTTTTTCCGCCATCCGCCGGGAGATGTTATAGAAAAGCATTATCTCACGGGGAATCCGGTTATACAGCTTGATTTTATAATTTATAACGATAACTTGATAAAGAGTGAACCTGAATGGATTTTTATCGATATGGGCGGAACGATAATCGACGAAACGGATCAGGAAACAGATGCCATAGAACAGATCTGTTCGCTTTTTTTGCTTGAAGGCTTGATGTATACTCAAAGCGAAGTGTATTCTGCTATGATAGAAGCTTCAAAAAATTATATAACTCCGAAAAACGGAGCCATAAAAAGCCTCGCGGTTTCAGAAGAACAAGCCGCGCGTATAACCTCTCAAACAACTTATCTCCCGCAAAAAGCAAAGCTTTATCACGGTGTGCAAAAAGTTCTTGAATATCTTTCAAAAAAATATAAACTGGGAATCATAGCAAACCAAAGAACAACTGCTAGGGATATATTGAAGAATGAAAATATTTACGATTTCTTTTCCGTTTTGATAATTTCCGCTGAAATAGGTATTAACAAACCAGACCGGCGTATATTCATTCACGCTTTGCGGGAAGCGGGATGTGTTCCCAGTAAAGCCGTTTATATAGGGGACAGATTGGATAATGATATTTACCCGGCAAAATCCTCCGGTATGAAAACGATATGGGTAAAACAGGGAATAGCGGCTTACCAAAAACCTCTTAATGACGAATACAAAGCGGATATAGAAACGGATACCATATGCTCTTTATTCGGTATATTATAAAATATGGAGTGATTAATGTATAAAATAAATAATTACAAAATCGATAACCAAAATATAGATTCCGTGGAGCTTAAATGCATGGTAGTCTGCAAAGGCGTAAAGGTTGACAGGGATGTATATGAGGAATATTCAAAAAAATACCGTATTGACATAAGCCCGCTGGCTTGCAATTGTTTTATGTTGTCCGACGGCACTGTAATTCAAATGACAGATATGAAATTTCATCTGAGATATTTAAACGGAGTTCTTTCCTGGGATAATTTGAAACTGTTAAAATACGCGTCCGAACTCGGAACCCCTTTCAGCATAAAGCTGGACGAAGGAAAAGCCGCTCTTTTCTATGATAATGAATTAATTGAATACATAAAATTCTTTAAAAAAACCGATTTTTATCGTCAAAAGACAGCTTCCGGGTTGCCCTTCATCGGGAACGCGGTGCTTCAGGGCTGTGACTGGGTAGCGTTTCAATGCCTTTGGAATTGTGATTACGCCGTTTCGGGTCAGCCTTGCCAATTTTGTTTCAGCGGAGCTGAAACCTGCGCGAAAGCTTTAAAAAATAAAAAATTGAAAGAATCCTTTCCGGATTCCGATATGTCCGAAATAGTTGATTACGCTATCAAAAATACAGATGCGGGCAGTATTCAGATAACGGGAGGCTCAACTTTTGATTCGGTGACAGAATCTGAACTGATAAAAAAATATCTGCTCGCAATTGACAAAAAGACCGGTATTAAAAATATCCCCGGTGAAATTCTTTTGTATATAACTCCTCCTTCCGACACGAAATATTTAGACGAATATTTTTCGCTGGGGATTTCCCGCATAGCTTGCAGTATAGAAGTCTGGGATGAAAAATTAGCGGAGGTTATAACGCCGGGAAAGATAAAATACACGACCAGAAAACGACATTTAGACATTTTACAGTATATTGCCGAAAAATACGGTCCCGGCAAAGCCTTTTCAAATTTTATCATCGGGCTCGAATCAATTGAAACACTTACAGAAGGTGCCTCTTATCTGGCTCAGCGCGGAATAATACCGTCCGCTTCCGTTTGGATGCCCATGGGTAAACCTGTCATGGGAAGCATGAAAACCCCTGATATCGACTACTTTCGCCGTGTAAAGGAAGCCTTTGCCGGTTTTTATCAAAAGTACAAGCTTGAACCGGCTGGAAGCTGCGGATTAAACGTCTGCATTGAACGCGATATATGGCGGTACAGCCGATAAACTTCGATAATATAAACCGCAAAAAAAGAACAAGAAGAAACTTCTTCATAAGATGTTCCTTCTTGTTTTTATGTCTTATTTAATTTAAATTATTTCTTCTTTTTTGATCCGATCACAAGCGAAGCGCTGGCAAGAGCCGCGATACCTGCGAAAATACCAAAATCAAGTGTCTGTGCGGCGGTTGTAGTTTCCGGTGTTCCGGGTGCCGCTGTTTCTGCCGCTGCCGTTGTATCCGCTACCGCTGTTGTTTCTGCCGCAGTTGTTTCTGCCGCAGCATCAGCCTGTGCAAATATTATTGAAGAAATAGAACCCGAATGTTCATTTGTGAACTGGATATAAACCGTATGTATTCCGCCCGGAATTTTTACATCTGTTGTAACATCGCCGGCTTTTTCAATTTCCCAGCCGCCTGTAAAACCGATTTCAAAAGTTCCTACCGGTGCGCTTTTCGGATCGTCGATCATAACGGCAAGAGTTGTTTTAGCATCTTCTTTGCCGTAACCGAATTTCATTGTGAGAGATTTTGCTCCGTTTGCTCCGAAATCAATATCTTCGAAATATATAATATCGTTCTGCGACGAATATCCGCATCCGTAACCCTCAACCCATTTAATCGGCTGACCTGAACCGCCGAGATCCTGTGTTGTGTCATCATCGATATAAGGTGTATCCGGTGTTACTTCAATAGTCTTGAACGCGTCTGTTGCAGCAAATGAATTCAATGAAAATACTGCCGTTATCAGGCATACAAATAAAATCATTATTGATTTTTTCATTTTTTCTTTTTATCCTCCTAAATTTTAAATTATCAATAATTATAGCATTATTTTTTTTTATGTCAATACTATTTCAAAAAACATTGGTTAATATAAGGTATTTTGTATGTTTTGTTTTGTTTCAATGAATATTTTACTATAACTTGATTTAAATTTCACAATATGTTATAATTTGTTATGGTATAATTACGTAATATATTTTTGTAATCATTATATAGAAAAACAGAGGGGTAAACTATGCAATACAGAGATTTCGGAAAAACCGGAATTAAAATTTCTCAGCTAGGTTTCGGATGCATGAGGCTGCCTGAAATAAACAACAATGAAAACTGGAATGTCGATGATGAAAAATCAACTCCGATGATCCGGCGCGCGTATGAATTGGGAGTAAACTATTTTGACACGGCTGTTTTCTATTGCCACGGCAACAGCCAATCCGCACTTGGAAAAGCGGTGAAACCTTTCCGTGACAAAATACTTCTTTCAACAAAATGTCCGTTAAATGATTCGAATTCCGACCGGATGTTTTGGGATCAGCTTGAAGATTCACTGAAAAAACTGGATACCGATTATATCGATTTCTACCATTTTCACGGAATTAACCGGAATTCTTTTGATAATATTATAAGCAAACTGAATTTAATGGACTGCGCCCGCCGCGCTATCGATCAAAAAATGATACGCCATATATCATTTTCTTTCCATGACAATCCCGACAACATGGCTTATATAATCGAACGCGGAGAAATTTTTTCTTCTGTTCTGATGCAGTATAACCTCCTTGACAGAAATAACGAAAAAGCGCTTGAAAACGCTCACGAAAAAGGTCTCGGTACGGTTATTATGGGTCCTGTAGCGGGAGGAAGACTTGCGGCTCCGTCAGATCTTTATGAAAAACTTCTGGGGAAAAAGTCCGGCAGCACTCCGGAACTTGCTATGCGATTTGTCCTCGGAAATAAAAATGTCAGCTGCGCTCTTTCGGGTATGACCAATATCGAAATGGTCGAACAAAACGCAGGCTATACTTCCGATGAAATTTCAATGACTGAGGAAGATCATCAAAAAGCGGTGGTAATGCTGGAGGAAATAAAACGCCTTTCAGATTTATACTGCACCGGCTGCGCTTATTGTATGCCTTGTCCCTGCAATATCGATATTCCGCGTCTATTTTCAAGCTGGACCTATTATAATGTTTACGGTTTGCGCGGACACGGAAAACACATGTACTCGCGCCTTGAAACAAAAGGAGACGCGTGTGCTAAATGCGGTTCATGCGCGAAAAAATGTCCGCAGCAAATTGATATACCCGGAAAAATTGAGGAAATAAACCGGATACTCGGCGCGTAAAGGATATATTTTCAAAGCTGAAAATCGGTTTAGAACAATAAAAATAATTTACAAAAGGGAAGCTTTTATGAAAAAAATAAAACTCGCCGTTGTGGGGACAAGCGGACGCGGTATGGGTCATGTTTCAACTGTCGCCGGAATGAAAGATGTGGATTTGGTTGCGGTTTGCGATTTATACGAAGACCGCGCTGATAACGCGAAGAAAAAAGCAGAAGAAATTCAGGGGTTTACCGTCCGTTCTTATCTTGATTATAAAAAAATGATCTCCGACGGGGATATCGACGGAGTCATAATTTCATCCTCATGGGACAGTCACGGATATATCGCGTCGGAATGTCTCGGAGCCGGAATATACGCGGGAGTAGAATGCGGAGGAACCTGCTCCATTGATGAAGCCTGGCAAATTGTACGCGCATACGAAAAAACCGGAGCACACTGTATGTATCTCGAAAATTGCTGTTACGGGCGGGAAGAGATGACTTTGCTCCGTATGATAAAAAACGGATTGTTCGGAGAGCTTGTACATGTACAGGGGGGATACGAACACGATATACGGCATGAAATCGCATATGGACACGAAATAAGGCATTACCGCTACGATAATTATCATCACCGCTGCGCGGAGTTTTATCCTGCCCACGCTCTCGGCCCTATGCAGAAATATACCAATATAAACCGCGGAAACCGCATGCTGACTCTCGTTTCCATGGCTTCAAAAGCAAGAGGCTTAAACGATTACATCGTGTCGTCAAAAGGAGTTGACAGCCCTTATGCCTCCCATGATATAAAAGAGGGAGATATTGTCAATACTATGATAAAATGCGCTCACGGCGAAACGATGCTTTTAACACACGACACCACTCTTCCCAGACCCTACAGCAGGGGAGGACGGGTTCAGGGAACACGGGGACTTTGGATGGAAGACAACGCCTCCGTTTACATCGAACATAAAAGCCCCGATCATACATGGGAAAAATTTTCAAAATATATGGATGATCCGGCATTTGAACATCCGCTTTGGACAGAGTTCCGCACAAAGGGAGTTGAAGGAGGACATGGGGGAATGGATTATTTAGTGCTCCGCGCTTTCATAGAAAGTGTGAGAGAACAGACAGCTCCTCCGCTTGACGCTTATGACGCTGCCACTTTAATGGCTGTTACAACTCTATCCGAAGAATCAATAGCACTCGGAAGTTCTCCGGTCGCAATTCCCGATTTCACCGACGGCAAATGGATAAAACGCAAAAGCGATCCAAAGTCCAAATATTCGCTTGACGAAGTTCATCTTGATTTATTCAGTTAATTTATTATTCTTTTCCTGTTTTCTTTAACAGCAAAGGTTTTATAAAAAATCCGAAGCTTTTCAGCTCAATACAAAAATAAAAAACAAGCAATATTTATTGCAAGCAATATTTATCAACTAAAAAAAATAATAAAAAATAAATACAGTATACTAGGAGATTTTTAGATTTTTATGAGTGATACTATCAAAGAAAAAGGCGGCATATCAGTCGAAACAGAGCATATTTTCCCGATTATTAAAAAATGGCTTTATTCGGAAAAAGAAATTTTTTTGCGCGAAATAGTTTCAAACGCGTGCGACGCTATTATAAAATTAAAAAGGCTTTCGTCTCTCGGCCATGTGCGCGATATTGAGGACGAATATAAAATAACCGTTAAAATCGACAAAGAAGCGGGAACTTTAACCGTTTCCGATAACGGAATAGGTATGACCGAAGATGAAGTACGCCGTTATATCTGCCAGATAGCGCTTTCGGGAGCTCTTGAATTTATACAGAAATATGAAGGAGAAGCAGAAGATTCCTCGTCAAACGGTATTATAGGACACTTTGGACTCGGTTTTTACTCTTCTTTCATGGTAAGCGATACAGTCGATGTTATAACAAAATCGTATGACGGTTCCGCTCCGGTAAAATGGGTTTGCACCGAAAACGGAGAATATGAAATTTCGGATTCCGACAGAACAGCACGCGGAACAGACGTTGTAATGCATATAACTGAAGAAGAAAAAGAGTTTTTGGAAGAAAGCAAAATCAAATCCATATTAAACAAATACTGCTCGTTTATGCCTGTTGAAATATATCTTGAGGGTATAGCGGAAGCCGAAGAAAAAGATCATGAATGCGACTGCGAACATAAAGACGAGGAAGATCACGAATGTACCTGCAAAAGCGGTCCGAAACCTATTAACGATATACATCCGCTTTGGCAGAAACAACCCTCGGAATGTACCGAAGAAGAATATAAACAGTTCTATAATAAAGTTTTCACCGATTACAAGGAACCTCTTTTCTATATCCATATAAACGCCGATTATCCGTTGAATTTTAAGGGGATACTCTATTTCCCGAAAATCAACAGCGAATACGACAGCCTTGAAGGACAGGTAAAACTGTACTATAATCAAGTTTTTGTAGCGGACAATATAAAAGAAATAATTCCGGAATATTTGCTTATGCTAAAAGGCGTGCTTGACTGTCCGGAAATCCCGCTGAATGTTTCCCGTTCTTATTTGCAAAACAACGGCTATGTTTCAAAAATATCCGCGCATATTATAAAAAAAGTTTGCGACAAAATCAATTCGCTTTACAATACCGAGCGCGAACGCTATGAAAAATTATGGCCCGATATCCGTTTGTTCGCGGAATATGCATGTTTGCGCGACAGAAAATTTTACGACAGAATCAAAGATTCGGTATTGCTGACTTCCTCCGCGGGCGGATACAAAACGGTGAACGAATATCTTGAAAGTGCGAAAGAAACAAACGAAGGTATTATTTATTATTCTACCGACCGCGTTTCACAGGCTCAGTATATATCAATGCTGACAGAACAGGGTATTCCCGTAGTAATTCTGGATAAAGTGATAGATACTCAGTTCATACAGATAATTGAGGAAGATAAAAAGATAAAATTCGCGCGTGTTGATTCCGATATAGCGGCGGCTCTTAAAAATGACGGCGAAGTTTATGAAAATGAAGCTTTAGGCGAGCTTTTCAAAAAAATATCCGGCGAAGAAAAGCTTGAAGTTAAATTTGAAACCTTAAAAGACGGAAGAGTTCCGGCGATACTTACAGTTTCCGAACAGTCGCGCCGTTTTGAGGATATGATGAAAATGTACCGCATGAACGGAGGAGAAGAGGACAAGGAATTTAAGATGCCCCGCGATTCAAAGCTTATCTTGAATTCTTGCAATCCGCTAATCCGGCGTTTGGGTGAAAATGTATCAAATCCCGAAACAGAAACAGCAGTTAAGCAAATATACAAGCTTGCCCTGTTAAGCCAGCGCCAGCTCACCGCCGAAGAACTTCAAGCCTTTTTGTATGAAAGTTTCGACATGCTAAACAATAAATTTTCTGTTTAAAAATAAAACGCCTTTCACACTTTAAAAACCATTATAATGTTCTAAATTAAAAGACAATTTGAGGGGTACATTATACCTGTAAAAGTTTATAAAACTGTAATTTGAATTTATACATTACAAAAAATTAAATGAATAATGCTTCGGTAGTTTCAAAAAACTTAGGTTCTCTGGATCGGGAAATGTCCTCGGTTTGCGAAAGGCGTGTTTCCCATATATATGATTTGGCAAAAATATTGATAACCGGGTCTGCGGGGGAATCAGAATTCCCCCAAAGGCTTGAGTTAATGCGCGAAATTTTACGCGAAACAGAAAACGAAAACGTAAATATACTTTACGACAAAGGAAATCCCATAGCAGAAAATCAAAAAATCGTCGGGGAAGCGCTTTATTCCCTGTACGCGCATGACAAAATAATTCTTTGCCGCGCGCTTTGTGATTTTTCGGATGTACAGCATTCTCCCGATGAATTTTTCTCGCAGGAGCAGTCAAACAACAACTGGAAAGTTTCGTATCTCAAAAATGTATACACCGACTCTGCATACAGAATTTTTTCCGAAACTATTCCTGATTTAACCGTAACCTATTGTGAGGATTTTAACATTGTATGTGAAGATGTATATTACGGCAGAAGCGGAGCGTGTATTCTTCCTATTGAAAACACTTCCGAGGGGAAATTTTCCGCTTTCCGTTCTCTTATAGGAAAATATGATTTGAAAATCGTATTGACATGCCCCGTTTTGTCAGCCGATGGTTCGACTGTAACTCGTTTTGCGCTTTGCAGAAAAAACCTTGAAAAATTAAAAATCGAACGCAATATAAAAAAAACTCCGATGTTTGAATTTACTTTGACCGTTCCGCATGAAAAAAAATCAAAGATTTGCACACTGGGAGATATTCTGACCGCTGCCGAATGTTTCGGTTTGGCTTTATGCAAGGTAGATTCCCTGCCCGTGACTTATACCGATGTTTCATACGCTTATGATTTGATTTTTTATACCGATAATTCGCGGCTCGACTGTTTTTTGTATTATTTGAATTTGGAAGCACCGCAGTTTACCGCCGTCGGATTGTATTATCATCTGATGTAATCGATTTTGGATATGAATTAAAATGGAATTTAAAACATTTTCTTATTTGGATTTTACGGTAAAATCCTTTGTGAGACTTGATTCGACCAACATTTATATAAAAAACAACGCCGCTTTTCTCGCCGATAAGACCGTTATTGTTGCCGCAGCGCAGGATTTTGGAAGAGGGAGACTCGGGCGTTCGTTTTTTTCATCGGTTTCGGGCGGAGGAGTTTATCTCAGTATATTGTTTAAAAATCACCCGAAAGATCTTCCGCCGACAATAACCGCCGGAGTTTGCACATCAATTGCTTTAGAAGAGATATACGGGATTAACATAGGAATAAAATGGGTAAATGATATCGTTCTGCCTCCCGAAAACAAAAAAGCGGGCGGTATATTGTGCGAAAGTATGAGCAGTAACGGATCACTTACACAAATCATATACGGTATAGGTATAAATACCGGAAACATAAAATTTCCCGCGGAAATTGATGATATCGCGGTTTCTCTTTATAAAATAAATAACCGCCAGATTGAAAGCGGCATTATAATCGAAAAATTACTCGGAAATATTGAAAAACTGCATAGAGAAAACAAAAAAACAATTATAGAATTATATAAAAAACGATGCGTTACATTAGGTCAAAAAGTTATGACAGATATATGCTGCGGTTTTGCGCGCGATATAGGATCAAACGGTGAGCTTTTAGTGGAATGCGGAGACGGAAAAATAATACCGGTACATACCGGGGAAGTTCATGTTTTATAAAATATCCGAAAATATTTTTCCAAATATTCGGTGAAACTTTTTATAATATATTTTATTTAACAAAAAA
>JAVBPA010000003.1:0-2872 GCA_031549925.1 Eubacteriales bacterium | reverse complement strand
CAGCGTTCCGAAATGTTCTTTTCTTTCTTGCTTTATATTATCTTCTTTATCAATTATTATTTCATCCATAAATTTTCTCTTCTTTTAAATGATAAAACCGGAGTTTTTATATCCGGTTTTACGTTTTAGTATTCTGTATTTGTCAATTTGCAAGCGTTTATGTAATATATCATTTCTAAAATATTTTCGGAGAGAGATAATTTTTTTATCAATTGATCATGTATATTGTCGAAACAATCTCTTGCGTAAAGAAAACGTCCGGGAGCTTTTGTATAATATTCATATCCTAAAGAAAACGGTACCGGTCCGTTGTTCGCTTCTCCCAATTCATTCCATGAAGCTCGGGATAGAGGGAAAACGTTTATAGTTTCGGGATCGTAATCATCGCGGGGTGCTTCCCATGAAAGAAGCCAAGTTTTTGATATACCGTTTTTCTCCATGTTATCAATAAATTTTTCAAAATTATGACCATGCCAGTCGGCATGGTTGTGAGCGTCAATTTTATACATAATTTTTTTGTTGTTTAATTTAATTTAGTTTGGTATAGTTAAGTTTTATTTATAAAATTAAACAGGTATTTTCAATATTTTTACCGCGTTTTCATAACAGATTTTATTGTATGCTTCATCAGAAATAAATTTGTTTTTGTGTATTTCATCAAGCCAGAAAGAAAGCGGCATATAATTCGAGGGAGCGCAGATATCAGTTCCAAACATCAAACGATCGCTAAATTCACAAATAAATTTATAAGCATAATCCGGATCACGCATTAAAGCGTTTCCTCCGCTTCCGGCAGATAAATCACAGTATAAATTCGGATATTTTCGCAGAAGAAATTGTAGTCTTCCTTCTTTTATTATTTTTGCGCCAGGATAAGAATTTCTGCTTTTTTCATCAATATCATCCGAAATTTCAGCCCAAAAAGGTTGTGAATGTCCGATAAAAATAAGGGATGGAAATTTACGGAGCATTTTTTCGAGTCTGGGTAATCCCAAATCGTCAGCCAAACCATAACAGCCTCCGATTTTCGGAGCTATGTGGAATATGACAGGCATTGAGCATTTTTCGCAGTGATATAAAAGATTTTCGGTCATAGGGTCGTCGAAATATAAATTAAAAGTTAATTCTCCGACACCTAACGCTCCAAGTTCTTTATAATAATTTATAAAATATGAAAAATCGGTGGAAGAATCGTTGTTGCCCATGCGGGGTGATAAATTGCAAAACCAATAAAATTTATTTTTATAATCTTGCGTAAGCAGATATATATCTTCGTTTGATTGAGGATAAAAACAACACTCATTTGAAACTTCCGGTAACAGAATACCGCAGCTGATACCCCAATCGTTATATTTATCAAGTATTTGTACAGGAGATGCGAAATCATCGCCGTTCCACCGCGGTAAGCTGAGACCGCGGTGAATCGTCGTATGTACATGAATATCTATTTTTTTCATTTTATATACTTTTTTTATTATTATAATTATATATCAGCTGTTGATTACCGATTCAAATGATTTAATTATACTGTCCAGATGCTTTTGAGCCGATTTTTCGTTTTTCGCATAATGAGAAGCAAAATCTTTTTTCTTTGTATTCATTAAATTTGTAAGCGCCCACTGCATACCTTTCCAGCCGTCGTATATATAACCGAATGTATAAACTCTGCCTCCGAGTATTATATTCAGCATTTCCGTCGATTCAATATCACGGGCATATTTTGAATCAAGAACTATTTCGTATACTGCGGGCATAACTTGCCGGTAACTTTCATATGATAGAGCTTCGATTATAACGCTTGCCGTTTCAGGGTTTTTCAAAGTTAAAGGCAGGCACATAAGGGGAGCGTGACCGTCAACATGAGTATAATATCCCTCCTGTTCTGATTCCCACTTAGGGAAGGGAATTATACCGAAATCTGTTTCCATTGAACGAAGCAGTTCGATAACATACAAACGCAGAGCCGCTATCAATGTATGTTCTTCGGCAAAGAAATTTGCAAGCGCGGAATCGTGCTGAGCGGCGAAAGCACCGGTTATATTTCCTAAATTAACAGAAGCGCCGGTACTTTTAACAATGCTGTCGCTGAAATACAATGAATTGTTTCCTTCAAAAAGTATATCGTACATTTTTTCCACAATGGAAATCATTTTAGGAGTGTTGGAACAAAGAACAGGATCTCCGTCTTCATTCATAACAGTCACGCGCTGGTCAAAAGCGAACATCCAGTTGTTAACAGCACTATTAAAATGCGTCGCGAAACCGTACAGATCTTCCGTGCCGTATTTACCGTCGCCGTTTACATCATTCGAGACTTTTTTAATAACTTCATTAAAACGTTCTACAGTCCAATTGCTTTTATTTACATCGTCGTATAAACTGCTGATATTGTATTCATCAAGCATATTTTTATTAAAAACCATAACCCATGTATAGTCAACCGCGCTGATGCACATATCGCTGACGGCTAAAAACAAATGGTCTTTAAAATTTAATTCTTTTGCTAAAGTTTCGTTCCACCAGTCCCTTTTAAAATCGTTATAGGGCATATCGTTCCAATTATATAGTACACCCTCAAGCGCGACAGAACCGGCGTGAACCGTATGTGCCAGAGCTAAATCAAATGAAGATTCGTTTGCCGTTACGATTTTAGTTATTGTTTTAGTTAAAGTGGTTTCATCTGCTTCTCCTACTTCATAGGAACTGATTTTTACATCAAATCTTTCCTCGACATCGGAATTTCTTTTAAAAACCGCGTCATTAACTACTTCACCGTTAATACCCTCGGAATAAACTTCTTTTGTATGATGAGCAGCGTCGCGGGTTAAAATTACAAATTCGTATCCGTCATATTTATCATCAGGCATATCTT
>JAVBPA010000071.1:0-6453 GCA_031549925.1 Eubacteriales bacterium | reverse complement strand
TCAAAAAGTTTAGAAGACGAAAAATGGTGTGATATAATATTAGCCGACGCTCATGAAAATTATCCGAGATATCCGCTTGACTGCGGAGTTCCCGGAAATTTGCCTCTTATAACATTTCCTGAAATAAGTATGTGGGGGTTATACCCCTGGGGAGGATTCGGAGCAAATCCTCTTCCGCAGCGTTTTTCAAATTTATGGAAAGAACATGCAAAAAAAACAGACGGAGGATTTTATTATTCCGAAGGGATTTATGAAGATATAAACAAATTTATAATTTCCGGTTTTTATTTTAACGGCAACGCAAATTACAGTGATATACTTTCAGATTACGCAAATTACGAATTCGGTCTTATTGATACAAAGTTATTTGTCGAACTTTGCGAACTTATAGAAAAATGTCATACAAATATATGTCAAAGCAAACCTGTTGATATGAATGATGCGGAAAAAGCATATATGAAAGCTGTTAAAATAGATTCTATGATACAGGAATGGGCAAGAAAATCATGGAAATGGCGTATAATATATTTGCGTGCCAAAATAGAATATTACCGCTGTTATCGCAATAACAACAGCGGCGATATGTATAATTATTTACGTGAAATACCGGAAGTTATGTCAGCTTTCCGGGAGCTTGCGGTTTTATTCCGCTGTTCTGAAATTGAATCTACGGATCCATACCAGCAAAGAATCCGTCCCTGGTGCTGAAATATTTACAAATAAAAATATAATTTGAAAAATCTTAATTAAAATCAACGCTTAATGCTGCCTTTTCTTCTTCAAATTGTCTTAAATATAAATTACGGTATGCTCCTCCGCTCAACATTAATTCTTCGTGCGTACCGCGTTCGACTATTTTACCGTTATCAACTACCAATATTATATCAGCTTGCCTGATAGTCGATAATCTGTGCGCTATAATAAATGATGTTCTTCCGGAAAGAAGAGTTTTTGTAGCCTCCGATATAGCTTTTTCGGTCATTGTATCTACAGATGAAGTAGCTTCGTCAAGTATGAATATAGCGGGGTCGGCTAATATGGCACGGGCGAATGAAATAAGCTGCTTTTCACCGGTGGAAAGAGTATTCC
The DNA here is from genome assembly GCA_031549925.1 of Eubacteriales bacterium. Lineage (GTDB taxonomy): Bacteria > Bacillota > Clostridia > Oscillospirales > CAG-272 > JAVBPA01. Next base: position 5,364 of record JAVBPA010000071.1, on the reverse strand, counting down.
CTCCTTCGCCGACGTCGTTGTCCAGACCTTGCTCCAAACGTTCTATGATATATCCCGCCGAAACCTTGTTAATTGCTTCCATTAATTTTTCATCAGTTTTAATTTCATCGTGTATTCCGTATTCGAGATTTTCTCTTATAGTTCCGGAAAACAAATGAGGAGTTTGCAAGACATAACCGATTTTTGAATGGAGCCATAATTGTGATCTTTCACGGTAATCGGTTCCGTCGATAAAAATATTTCCTTTGACCGGTTCAAAAAAGCGGCATATCAGATTTACAAGGGTAGACTTCCCTGCTCCGGTTTCTCCCACTATAGCTACAGTTGTCTTAGCCGGAACTGATAAATTAAAATTTTCCAGTATATATTCGTCGCCGTCCGGATATTTAAAATCCACTTCCTTGAATTCGATATCTCCGTTGATAGTTTCCCAGTTTTCTTTTTTAGGATTAAAATCATCGCCGTATTTTAAAATTACTTCATCGCTGTCAACGACTCCGGATTTTGTTTCAAGCAATTTTATCAAACGTCCGATGTTCACTTTAATTCCAAAAGCTTCGGCTATTACTCCGGCTAGATTCTGTATAGGATCCATCATACCTAATGCGTATGTTGTAAAAACGGATAATGTTCCGATTTCGATGATACGTTCTACAGCCAGATTACCTCCGTACCAAAGCATTAAGGAAACAGTTATATAACAGCAAAAAACAACAATTGCGATAAATGCTGATCTGTATCTTGCCACAGCAATTGATGTCCGCTTCATATTTGAAGTAAGATTTTCATATTCACGGGACATTTTTTCTTCGATAACAAGCGTTTTTGTTGTTTTTACACCGCTTATACCTTCGTTAATACTTGCCGTAATGCGTGAGTTCATCTCACGCACTTTTTTATTACCGTCAGTCAATTTTTTTTCAAAAAAAACGGAAACCAAGATCAAAACAGGCATAATAACAAAAGTTAACAATGTAAGCTTCCAGTTTAATAGCAGCATAACCACTGTGGAACCGATTATATAAATAATAGAATAAAAAGAATCCACTAATCCCCATGCGAATATTTGTGAGATTCTTTGAGGATCGCTTAATATTCTCGAATGTATATAACCTACCGGAGTAACATTAAAATATGAAAATGACAAGGTCTGTACATGGTCAAATGCTTCTTTTTTTAGATCACGGCTAATTGCCACTTCTGCTTTACATGTCAAATACAGCCAGATCGTAGTAGCTGTTGTTTGAAAAACAATAACTATAATATATAAAACTGAGAAAATTGTCAAATTATCTACATTTTCAACACCTAACATATTATTTATAACATAACGCTGAAACAGAGGTAATATTATATCACAAACAGTAGTTATAAATAAAAATATAATAATACCGAGCATCATTAAGCCATGTTTTCTAATATGCGGTGCTATAGTTGGTATACCGAAAAACGGTAATTTTTTAAGCTCTGCGTCCGCTTTTTTATTAAAATCTTCTAAATTTATATTATCCAACAGTACATTTCACTTCCTCTCCGTTTTGAGCATTTGTTTGTGTTGAAAGATTTGCGGCTTCAGCCGCTCCGGACTGCTGTATATCGTATATATGTCTGTACCGGCCGTTAAGCTCCAGCAATTTTTCATGCGTTCCGATTTCTTCAACAACACCGTTATCAAGTACCAAAATCATATCTGCACCCATCAATGATGTAATACGGTGCGAAATAATAATTGTTGTACCGTTTTTATTTTTTTTCAGTTCCGCCCGTATTTTAGAATCAGTTTCGGTATCGACAGCAGATAAAGAATCATCAAATATAACTACGGGAGATTTCTTTAAAAGTGTACGTGCAATTGCGACTCTTTGCTTTTGACCGCCTGAAAGAGTAACTCCGCGTTCACCTACTATTGTGTTATATCCTAATGAGAATTTATTTATCGTTTCATCGATACAAGCGGCGCGGGCGCTTGCCGTTATATCTACCTCTGTTACATTATCTTCTGAAAGAGCGATATTTTCACCGATTGTTTTTGAAAATAAAAACGGTTCCTGCAATATAATTGAAACATTTTTGCGAAGAGATGAAAGTTTAATTTCATTTATATCAACACCGCCTATTTTTATTTTACCCTTATCTGGAGCCAGATAATTAATTCGGCATAAAAGCTGAACAAGCGTCGATTTACCGCATCCTGTTCCCCCGGTTATTCCGAACGTGCTTCCTCCCTTTATGTTAAAAGAGACACCTTTTAATATATCTTTTTCGTTATAACCGAATTTTACGTTTTCAAATGATATATCACCTGAAAAATCAACGTCTTCAAGTCCGCTGTCATCCTCTGTTTCAGAATCCATTATATAATTTAAACGTTCTATTGCAACTCCTGTTTTGCTCATATCAGAAACAATTCTTCCAAGCGAACGTATCGGCCATGAAAGCATAATATTATACGAAATAAACGCTATACATTCACCGGCTGTCAAATTTCCCAAAGAAGATTGAATTATACATGCAAATATTACAAAAAACATTTGCAAACAAGCTACAAGATCAGAAGTTCCCCAAAATATACTTATGATAAATCCGAATTCCGTCCATAATGTAGTATATTTTTCGTTTGCTTTATCGAATTTTTTCCTTTCGTATTCTTCTCCCCCAAAAGCCTTGACAACGCGCATACCGGTTAAATTTTCCTGCGTAACGGTTGAAAGAACACCTTCCGTTTCATCTGCTTCTTTAAATTTTTTATGGATTTTTAAATGGAATAAAAAAGAATATGTAAACGCTACCGGAATACAAGCGACAGCGACAGTGGCTACCACGGTGTTCATTGAATACATTAAAAAAATTGCATAAAAAGCTATAAATACAATTCTCATAACTCCGAATAATTGTTGTGATACAAATTGCCGGACAGTTTCCACATCAGAAGAACAACGCTGTATTATATCGCCCGTATTATTTGCCGAATGCCATGAAAAAGGAAGCCTATTAATTTTACGAAATAAAAGATTGCGGGTATTTGCCGTAAAACTTTCGCTTCCTGCTGACATATTTGAATAATTTAAAAATCTGAATATTCCGGATACAAAAGCCAAAATTATAATAGCCGCCGCTATTATATAAAAATGGCTGCGCAGATAAGTTATTCCGCCCAGCCTTTGTATAATCTGTAAAATAAAATCCGGTAATTTCGGATCAGAGCCATAGATAAGGCTATCCGCTGCGAATCGAATTATTTGAGGTATAAACCCGTCAAGTAAAGTCATCATCATACTGGATATTACAGCTATTACAAAGTAATGGACACTTCCGTTTATGAACGTTACAATAAGCTTAACCGCTCCGTTTTTTCTCATTACTTAAGATCACCTCATAACATAATAAATTTCGGTATTTCGCGACGGACTCAAAAATGATATCAAAATTTATTATAAATGTCAATATATTTATTACTTTGTAATAATAATGTAATAATTTATTTATTTATTATTTCGTTTGCGATTTCATAAAAAGTTTTTATCAATTGAGGATCAGGAACAGAAAACTCAGCTGCTTTATATTTATAATTAAGACTTTCATATTTCCCTTTAGCAATTTTGTGAAAAGGCATAAATTCCAATTTTTTTATTTTATTATCAGCTGCACATTGAATTTCGTAAATCAAATCACAAATACCTTTTATTGTGTTACAGTCGTCGTTGAATGTAGGAATTACCGGAATTCTAACCCAAACATCCTTGCCTGCGGCGAGAAGATTTTTTAAATTATCAGTTATAATTTTTATATCCGCTCCCGTATATTTTTTATACATATCAGAACTGCAATGTTTAATATCAAATAAAAACAAATCTGTGTAAGGTAAAATACTTTCAAAATTTTCCCACGCTACGCAGCCGGCTGTATCAACCGCTGTATTTATTTTGTTATCGAAACAAAGTTTTATCGTTTGGTATAAAAATTCATTCTGAAGCAAAGGTTCGCCGCCGGAAAATGTAACTCCTCCCCCATCCGTATAAAAATGAATATCTTTTTTTATAACATTCAAAGTTTCTTCGGGAGTATATTTTTTACCGCATAAAATAAGTGCTTCCGCATAACAAAACTCAGCACACATTCCGCAATTAACACATTTATTCCGCTCGTATAAATGAACTCCCTCCGGTATAGCATGAGCGTTATTTTTACACAATTGAACGCATTTTCCGCATCCGATACATTTTTGAGGAAAATATTGTATTTGGAATGATGAAGATAACGATTCCGGATTATGACACCAGAAACAATGCAAATTACAGCCTTTTAAAAATACTGTCGTGCGTATACCCGGTCCGTCATGAATAGAAAACCTCTGTATATTAAAAATTGTACCTTCCACAAAAATCATTTCCCTCCGAATTATATCTCGTTATATTAAAAACTAATTTTAAAATAATTCATTTTATAAATAAAATTTCCATAACAAAAGCAAATACAATCTATAATTATATTTGGAATGTTTTTGATTTAGTAAAAATTGTTTTATCAAAAATAATAATTTAATAATCAATTTTCGATAGATTATAACACTTTGAGGCAAAAAAATCAATAATAGCGGAAATAAACAGTTGATTTTTGTTAATTATATGTTATACTTTATATAAATAATTAAAAACATTTTAAATAAATAAACGGTAATCAAGTGAACGACAATTTTCCTAAAATGAAAATTCCTGAATATGACAGGTATTCAAAACAAAAATTCAAATTAAACAGTTTGCCGTATATAACTAACCAAACAGGTATTTATTTAATAAATGAAGAAAATATTCAAATGGCAACAGAAGATATAATGCTTTATGAGGATATATTATACGCGGCAAAAAAATCAAAACCTCAAATACCTTATTTTAGATTATATTCTGATGATATATGTTTTAATGCTTCGGATTCTATCTCCCCCAAATTTTACACACATTTAAAGCCTTATAAAATAAATCCCGAAGATAAAGAAATATATCAGTTGATTCTGCATTTTTTTATTAAACCTGATAATATAAATACTGTATACGGAGAAATATATTACGATTCATGCGGAACAATACAAAAATATACATCAATGTTCGAACACGGCTGCGATACGGTATTTATAAATGCTTCGTTTTCTGGCGGGGTAATAAAAATTGAAAATATTACCCACGAAATAAAAAGTAAAAAAAGTAATAATTTGCCTTTGTTTGCAATTAATAAACGCGGAGCTAATATAATAGTTTCAACAATGATACTGTTCTCGGCTGTTTTCGTTATGATTTATGTATATGATATAAAACATCGCATAAAAGAAGATGAAAATTCAATTTTTATACCAGTTATGGCTACAGAACA
>JAVBPA010000080.1:0-39497 GCA_031549925.1 Eubacteriales bacterium | reverse complement strand
ATAAGTAATTAATATCTCGTTTTTCTTTAAAATATTTCTCATAATGCGTTCTTGACTTTATAACGCTTGTAATTTATGATATTAACAGAATCGATTCTTTAAAATAAATCATTAATTCATATGAGAGGTATTAAAATGACGATATATTTCAGCGAAAAATTTAAACAGCTCCGCAAAAATCTCGATTTTACTCAGGAACAAATCGCCGATATATTTCATGTTTCTCCTCAGTCTGTCAGCCGTTGGGAAAACGGAGCCAATTATCCCGATATTGATTTGCTTCCTCATATCGCAATATTTTTTAAAGTGACGATTGACGAACTTCTTGGTACAGAAACGATAAAAGGCGAGGAAAAAATTACAGAATATATAAAAGATATACGCAATCTTTTGAATTGTGGTAAAGTTAATGAAGCATTGGATTTAACCCGCTGCGCTCTAAAAGAATATCCTCTTAATAAAAAAATACAATTTTACTTAATAGAAGTTTTATGCACCGCCTGTTCCAATAAATCGAATTTTTCAAAAATTGAAATTGATAATTTCAAAAACGAAGTAATAGACATAGGAAATATAATTATTAATACAACAAACCCAAGCGAATGTCTTGAACATAAATTTGAACTGATTCGTAACTATTCCTTATGGGGTATGAAAGAAGAAGCTGCAAGAATTGTTTCAACTTTACCCGCCGAAGCATACTACACTCAAGACTTAACATTAAAATATGTTTTGGAGGGAGAAAAATTGCAACATTATCAAAAACTCTCCATTTCAAGATTTACGATAATACTTTGCGATTTTATCAAACAATATACTCATGCAAACAATTTGAACGTTATGCAAAAAATAGAATGTTTGAAAATCGCTATGCAAATTGAAAATATGACAATAAGTATACATGGAAATACAGAAGGAATTCATATAAATAATGCGTTCCAAAATATAATCCTTGCCGAATTGTATTGCGAAGCAAACGATATACAAAACGCGCTGGATTATATTGAAAAAGCGGTTCAGGATTCAATGTACCACATTGATAAAATGAATTTGACAAATGAAAACGACGGCAGCAATTATTATCCTTGGTCAAATCCGCGCAATCTTTGCTGGATATTATGGGAAGATTTTCTTTTGAAAAAGGAATTTGATATTCTACGAAACAATGAACGTTTTATAAAATATTTTGAAAGATTAAAAGAATATTCAAATAATTTAAAATAGTATTATATTAAATTTTGAGGGATGTATTAAATGAAATATAAAAATATAATTATAACAGCTATTTTATATATTGTGTTCATTTTTTACATTCTTTTACTTATAAAAATACTTTTTATATCAAGAGTTTCTTCCGGTGATTTAAATACTTTAAAAAGATCTGTAAATATTATTCCCTTTTCCGGTATTTGGGAATATTTTACAAGCACAGAAACAGACGTTAAAAGATTTATGCCGGCAAATGTATTTGGAAATATTATTATTTTCGTTCCTCTCGGAGTGTACCTGCCTTTGTTTATAAAGATGAAAAAATCTGTATCATATTTTGTTTTTATATTTATAAGCAGTTTATTTATTGAACTATTTCAATTTATTTTCAATATAGGAATAGCTGATGTTGACGATTTAATTTTAAATTGCATCGGTGGTTTTTTAGGATTATTAATTTATAAATTATTTAGCAAATTATTAAAAACCGAATATAAAGTGAAAACAATTATTGCAGTTTTATCTTTTACAGCAGGTTTACCGGTTATTTTATATATGCTGTTTGTATTAAGATTCAATTTTTGATTAGGGATGGTAATATGAATATAGCGGAAAATATTTTAAAGCACAATTTAAAAAATGTATATTTTTTATCAGGGACAGCCTGCGGAGGAAAAACGACAGCCGGTAAAGAATTATCTAAAAAATACGGGTTCATTCATTTCAACGATAATTGGCATGAAGATAATTTCAAAGTATGGCAATCTATAATCGATGAAAAATATCAAAAGAAAGCCGCAAAACGGCAAATTGTAACAAATTGGGAGGCGTATTTCGGCAGATCCGTAGAAGAGTTTTTGGATGACGGGGATTACAACGGATACGGCGAATATTTAGAATATGCAATTATAGAACTAATAAAATTATCTCAACATAATAAAGTTGTGGCAGATATCAGTCTTCCGATGGAATTACTTATTGAAATTTCGGATTATAACAGAATTGCTTGTCTTCTGGCTTCTCCCGAATTAGTTACTTGCGAAAATTACGGTAAGCGTGAAGATCACCGGGAATTTTTAGAATGTATTATGTCGCTAAAAGATCCGGAGAAAAAAATAGCCGTTCAAGATGAATTATTCAGAATTGGTGTTGAAAAAATTTATGCGGAAGTAAAAAAATATAACCTTTTTAGTATTATCCGCGACGAAAACAGCACAATAGAAAGATCTATTTTATTGCTGGAAAATCATTTTGGTTTAGTTTAAAATTTTTTTGATAAATCAATATAATTTAAATTTTCAATATACAATTTTAATTCAAAATTATATACGAAAAAATCAACTGTTATTAATCAGAACAGTTAACATGGTTTTAGTAAAACTAAAATAAAAAACGGGATCTGCCATTTTTATGACAGATCCTATATTTATATTATTTTCCGGATTTGGAGATATGATTATTATATGGTTATAATTAATTATGACAATCAAATCGTTACTATGACAATTTAGTTACGATCATAGAAGCGTTGACAATATTCGGCAAATCTCCGCTGTCCAACGATACAGTTGCCGGAGTTACGTTTACTAAATTTATCACTGCCGGTACAAGAGCAACGTTTACTATAACCTGACCATAAACGGGTGCTTCAGCAATAAATGAAGTATAACGTGATAATGGAATTTCAACACCGTCAATATACAGAGCAAGAGTTATATTTCTTATACGAGGAAGCGCATAATAAGTGATTTGATATAATCCTGCTTGATTTATTATAACATTAGTCGGAGCTGTAAAACTGATCGAAGTCGGTAATATTGCCGGAATAGGAGTTTGGTTAAATTGAATTGCTGCTCCCTGTGCAACTGTTTGTGCGCCTATATTTGCAAAATAAGCAAAACTGAGTATACCTGCAGGTCCCTGAATACCTTGTATACCCTGAGGACCTTGGGGACCTGTCGCACCGGTTGCTCCCGTTAACCCGATCGGTCCCTGAGGACCTGTAGCTCCTGTAGCGCCTGTTGCACCTGTTAATCCAATCGGTCCTTGAGGACCTGTCGCTCCTGTTGCACCTGTAGCTCCGGTTAACCCAATCGGTCCCTGAGGACCTTGAGGGCCTGTTAAACCTGTTGCTCCGGTTGCTCCAGTTGCGCCCGTTGCACCAGTTAAACCAATCGGGCCTTGAGGGCCTGTAGCTCCTGTCGCACCAGTTGCTCCGGTTGCTCCCGGTAATCCTTGCGGACCGCGCGGACCGGTAACTGGAATTGGGCAACAACAGGGATTGTGTCTGCAATTATTACAACATGCCATATATTTTTCCAATTTCCTTCTTTTTAATAATAACCTACAAATATAAATGCAGGTTCTTTACATTATATTCGTGTATTATTTTTTTGCTACGATGTTATTTGAAGCAATACACCGCAAACCGGAAAGAAAAAGAAAATATTATATTGATAAAAATAAATGTTTTAAGTGTTTATAGTCATTATTACTTTTTTATGAAAGCAAATCGCTTATATATAATATTTATTGCTGTATGACAATACCGAGTACGCTTAACCCTAAATGAATTGCGAAAACCGGTCCGATTTTCCGCATTTCAACATTTGCGAAAGGATATCTTTTTGTTAATTCTTCCTTTAATAAAAATGCGGCTTCATCATTTTTTATATAATGCACTATTATATTTTTAATGTTTTTTGTTCGGGCTGCCGAATCGCATAATTTTTTTATTTGATCAGCTCTTCCCTTTGCCACGCCATCGGAAACAACTGCTCCTTCAGAAAAACGGAAAAGCGGTTTTGTGTTCAATATTGTACCCACTGACTGACGTAAAATACTGATTCTTCCGCTGTTTTTAAAAGCTGTTAAATCATCAAGCGAAAAATTTACCGTTATATCATCCCGCATCAATTTTATGTTATCAGCTATTATACGGTGATCCATACCGTTTTGCGCCATATATGAAGCTGCTTTTAACAACAAATATAATCCCCCCGCAGCAATATGCGAATCTACTACAGATATATTCGGAGATGAAAGTTCTTTCGCCGCAACCGAAGCACTGTTATACGCTCCGCTTAATCTGGAGGATATTGTTATACATAAAATATCAAAATGATTTGAAAGAAGCTCTTCAAAGGTGCTTTTATATGCCGCAATACTCGGATGTGAAGTTTGACAAACGCTTCCGCTGTTTCTTATAAGTGATTCGAAATTTCCGTTCTGATCAATATATGTTTCATTGTACATGTAACCGTTTACGGTATAAGGAATCGGAATAACACGTACTCCTATCATCGAAGCTTCCTGTTTTGTCATATAAACCGAACTGTCTGTAACAATTGCTACCATTATTTATTTCACCTATTCCCGAAATCCGATTTTCCTGAACTTGTCATACCTGTGAATTCGAAGTTCATTACCGTTCATTTGTGAATATTCTTTGATTTTAACTATTAAATCACCGCGAAGATTATCATATATTTGTGTAATATCTTCAGGTTCTTCTATAATACGTTCAATAACTTCAAATCCAAGCAAATCCGCCGCTGTCAAACGAAGACATTCGGAGGCTTGTTCGACTTTGGTCGAATCTTTCCAAAGTATACTCGCACAGCCTTCGGGTGAAATTACAGAATAGATAGAATTTTCAAGCATCCATACTTCATTCGCAACCCCTAAAGCCAAAGCTCCTCCGCTCCCGCCCTCACCGATAAGCAATGATATTACGGGAACACCCAAATCCATCATTTCAACAAGATTGGTTGCTATCGCATGCCCCTGACCGCGTTCTTCAGCCCCTATACCGCAATACGCACCGGATGTATCGATTATACATATAACAGGACGATTGAATTTTTCGGCAAGCTTCATATGACGCAGAGCTTTGCGGTATCCTTCTGGATGAGCGCTCCCGAAATTACGTGCGACTTTTTCGCGTGTATCGTGCCCTCTTTCGAGGCCTATTACAGTAACAGGATCTTCGCCCAAACGTGCGATTCCGCAAACAACCGCTCTGTCATCAGAATAACAACGATCACCGTGGAGTTGTATAAAATCAGAAAAAACATTATTTATATAATCAAGCGCGGTAGGTCGTTTCTTATCACGCGCAGCTATTACTTTTTCATATGCGGACATATAATACCTCTAAATTTTAAACAAAATACCTCTTTGTGATTTTTAATATATAAATACATGTTAAAAACATACCAGATGTTTTATCAAACTCAAAAAAGTTTTCCGTATTGCTATTTTCATCAAAGCAGTCATACCGCAATAATTTTTATTAATTATTAATTTTATGATTTTGATTTTCGGAGGAATCGTGTTCATTAATATTTTTATTTTTATGCGGTTGTTTTGAGTGAAACATTAACATCTTACGCAAAAAAGATCTTTCGCTTCTACGTTCTACTATGTTATCGATAAAACCGTGTTCGAATAAAAATTCAGCTCTTTGAAAGCTTGCCGGAAGTTTTTGGCGTATCGTCTGTTCTATAACCCTTGCTCCCGCAAAAGCTATCAATGCTCCCGGTTCAGCTATTATAATATCTGCCTGCATAGCAAAACTGGCTGTAACTCCCCCGGTTGTGGGATCTGTAAGAACCGCAATATAAAAATTACCTGCGTTGCTGTGCTTACCTACCGCTCCGCTTACTTTCGCCATTTGCATGAGAGACATAATTCCTTCCTGCATACGCGCTCCTCCCGAAACGGTAAACCCTACAACAGGAAGATTTTTAATCGTAGCGAGTTCAAAAAGGCGTGTGATTTTTTCACCGACAACACAACCCATACTGCCCATCATAAACGAAGGCTCCATAACAAAAATAGCGCAAGGATATCCTCCGATTCGGCATTCTCCGCAAATTACAGCATCGCTTTCCGAGCTTTCCAAATAAGCATTTTTCAATTTGCGGTCGTAATCCGGGAAATCCAATATATTGACACTTTTCATTCCACGGTCATATTCGGTAAAACTTCCTTCGTCCGCTATCATATGAAGTCTCAGTCTCGCTTTTTGCCGCAAATGATATCCGCAGGAGGAACAAACATAAAAATTATCCGTTAAATCGCCCGTGAACAATACTTTCTTGCATGAAGGACAAGAAATACACATTTCATCCGGTATATAAGCCGCGGTTTTCTTTGAAACTTTTACCGTTCCCTCAAGCTCATTCTGCGGCTTTTTAAATAGCATTTTATCCAGCATAATAAAAATTCCCTTTATACATTATATTGACCCAGGGTAAAATATTCTGCTCCGAAAGCAAAATTAAATTTCGTTTTTCATAAATTAATTACTTTATACTACCATTTTAAACAGCCTAATAAAATAATTTAAATTCCGGTATTCCGAGTTTTTGATGAATAGTTTTTGTTTTCTATTAATGAATTTAAAAAGCCGGTGGAATATTCGCCGGAATTAAAATTTTCATCAGATAATATTTCACTTTGCAAATCGCTGTTATGATTTATTCCTTCAATGACCAGTTCGCACAAAGCCGCGCGCATTTTTCGGATAGCTTCTTCTCTGCTCATGGCATGAACTATCAATTTTCCTATCATCGAATCATAAAACGGAGGAATAAAATAATCCTGATATACCGCAGTATCAAATCTAACCCATGGACCTCCGGGTATATGAAGTAAAGTTATCGATCCGCAGCTCGGACGGAAATTGTCATGAGGATCTTCCGCGTTTATTCTGCATTCAATGGAATGTCCTTTTATGTTTATATCTTCTTGTTTGAATGTAAGTTTTCCTCCCGCCGCGACTCTTATCTGCCATTGAACCAAATCTATTCCCGTAACCATTTCAGTAACCGGATGTTCAACTTGAAGACGGGTGTTCATTTCCATAAAATAAAAGTTTCCGCTTCGGTCATATAAAAATTCTACCGTTCCTACACCTGTATAATTTACATAACGTGCCGCGCGGTGACAAACTTCCATCATTTTTTTTCTTGTTTCCGCCGATATAGCGGGAGAAGGACTTTCTTCAATTAATTTTTGATTTTTTCTCTGAACAGAACATTCTCTTTCACCGAGACAAACAATGTTCCCAAAGCTATCGCAAAGTAACTGCATTTCAATATGTTTAACCGGAGACAAAAATTTTTCAATATACAATCCTCCGTCTCCGAAAGCGTTTTGCGCTTCAGCTGAAGCCGATAAAAAAGCAGCCGTAAAAGAATCATCATCATTTACAAGCCTTATCCCTCTTCCTCCTCCGCCCGCGCGTGCTTTAATCAAAACGGGATAACCTATTTTTTCGGCAATTGTTTTCGCAATTTCAATATCCGTAATAACATCGCTGCCTTCTACAACAGGTACTCCGGCTTCTTTCATTGTATGTTTTGCCTGCTCTTTATCTCCCATTTTACGTATAACTTCACTTTTAGGGCCGATAAAAACAATACCGCATTGTTCGCAAAGATCCGCGAATTTATGATTTTCTGATAAAAGACCGTATCCGGGATGTATAGCCTGAGCTCCGCAGGAAACCGCGAGGGTTAAAATCGCACCCATATTCAAATAACTGTCTGTTACTTGTGCGGATCCTATACAATAGCTTTCATCAGCTATACTCACATGAAGCGCGTCCTTGTCAGCCGAAGAAAACACCGCGACTGTGGATATACCCATTTCTTTGCAGGCACGAATTATTCTGACTGCAATTTCGCCTCTGTTAGCAATCAATATTTTAGAAAACACTTAGATCCCTCCGGAAATCAATAATCCGCAATCATATAACAGCATATGATAATTCCGCGTTCATACATATTTTATCATCGGAAATATAACCTTTTGCAGAAGCAAAAGTAAAAGGTCCGCGTTGATTTGTTATATTGCAAACAAAATGCAGAGTATCACCGGGTTTGACCTGCGCTCTGAAACGAACTTTATCAAGTCCAGAAAAAAGAGGGGTTTTTCCTTCCATATCTCCTATAAAAAGAACGCAGCAGGTTTGAGCCGCCATTTCGCATTGTATCACACCGGGAACTATCGGATTTCCCGGAAAATGTCCTTGCAAAAACCATTCATCGCCTTTTACATGATATATACCGTGTGCATATCCGTTTTCGTCGGCATACGCTTCATCAAGCAATAACATCGGTTCGCGATGGGGTATGATATTATATAATTCTTCCCGAGTCATTATTTTACCGCCTGTTATATAAATTTACAATTTATTTTTATTAAATAATTTTAAACATACTAAAATTTATTAATATTTTAACGAGAGTACATTTTTATAATATAATTTCACAAGACAAACAACTCTTGAGGCAACAAAAAAGTTAAATTTTATAATAAAATTACAATTATACTATTCTGAAAAGTGTTTGCCCGTATTCCACAATATCCCCGTTTTGCGCGCATATATCAACAATTTCACCGTCACGGTCGGCTGTTATATCATTCATTAATTTCATTGCTTCAACAATGCAAAGGATATCCCCGGTTTTTACACGGCTTCCTATTTTAACAAACGGTTCGGCTTCCGGAGAAGGAGAAGAATAAAATACTCCTATCATCGGAGATTTTATTTCATATCTGCCGCTTATATTTTTTACACCCGAATTTTTATCTGCCGGCGTTTTTATTTGTGATATAGTGTTTGTTATATTCTCATTGATTTGGCTGTATGGTTTTGGCTTTTCCGCAGCTGTCAAATCATTTCCTGATGAATTAAATTCAGAATTTATATAATCTGAGCCATCATTTTCACGCGTAAGTTTTAATTCAAAACCGGACTCTTTAATGTATAATTCTTTTAGTCCGTTCTCTTTCATTATAGAGGCAAGAATTTTTATTTTTTTTGTATCTGTATCCATTATAAAATACCCGCCTTATATTTTTTTAAACGCTACACATGCGTTGTGTCCGCCGAAGCCTAAAGATATAGAAACCGCGCAATCAATATCGGCTCTTACGGATTTATTAGGTACATAATTCAAATCACATTCGGGATCAGGTTCTATATAACCTATCGTAGGCGGGACTATTCCGTCACGCAGTGCTAAAACGCATGCCGCCGATTCAATCGCACCTGCCGCTCCCAGCATATGTCCTGTCATTGATTTCGTTGAACTAACATATGAATTATAAGCCCGCTCATTACCGAAAGCCATTTTAATCGCCTGTGTTTCGCATTTATCATTTAACGGAGTACTTGTTCCGTGAGCGTTTATATACATAAGTCCATTATCCAAAATACCGCCTTCTTCCGCCGCTAATTTTACGGCTCTTGCACCGCAAACCGGTTCGGCGGCAGGAGCGGTTATATGATAAGCATCGCATGTATTACCATAGCCGCATATTTCCGCGTATATTTTTGCTCCGCGTTTTATAGCGTGATTATACTCTTCCAAGATTAAAACAGCAGCTCCCTCACCCATAATAAATCCGTCACGTCGCCGGTCAAAAGGAATTGAAGCGCATAAAGGGTCGGAGGAACATGAAAGCGCCATACAATTTATAAAACCCGCAATCGCAAGAGGATTTATTGTCGCTTCTGTTCCTCCGGCAATTATCGCATCGGCGTGACCATATTTAATAGCCCGGAAGGCTTCCCCTATAGTGTGAGTAGAAGTAGCGCAGGCAGTAACAACCGGCAAACAAGGACCTTGCGCGTTATATCTTATCGCTATAAGTCCGGCAGCCATGTTCCCTATCATCATCGGTATAAAAAACGGAGAGACTTTTGAAGGTCCGCGGTTAAATAATTTTTCGGTTTCAGAAACGAAAGTGTTTATTCCTCCTATTCCTGAACCAACATAAACTCCGAATCTGTCGGAATCGATATTTCCGCAAATACCGCTGTCTTCTACCGCTTGACTTGCGGCTCCTATAGCGTATTGAGCAAATAGATCAAGACGTCGAATCTCGTTTTTATCGCTGAAATATAGAGACGGATTAAAATCACGAACTTCAGCCGCTAATTTTGCTTTATATTCGGATGCGTCAAATTTTGTAATTTGTCCTATACCGCAATAACCTGCGCACAAATTATTCCAATAACTGTTTATATCGCATCCAACAGGTGAAATAACACCCAAACCTGATATAACAACTCTATTCATAATTTATATATAAAGACCTCCGTCAATTTTTATTACCTCACCGGTTATATATCCTGCCGCTTCTGAAGCTAAAAACACAGCCAAAGCCGCAACTTCCGATGCTTCTCCCATACGTTTTAGCGGTATACAATCCATTTCTGACGCATCATAAGCGGCGGTCATTTCTGTTTTTATAAAACCCGGAGCTATTGCGTTGCATGTGATATTGCGGGAAGCAAATTCTTTAGCTATGGTTTTTGTAAGTCCTATAAGACCGGCTTTTGAGGCAGAATAATTAGATTGCCCCGCATTGCCCATCATTCCCGAAACGGAGGAAATATTTATAATTCTTCCGCTTTTCCGTTTCAAAAACTGACGGCTGCTGTGATGTATCATATTAAAAGCACCTTTTAAATTAACATCCAAAACAAGATCATAATCGCTTTCAGTCATTTGCATTATAAGTTTATCTTTGATTATTCCGGCATTGTTTATAAGTATGTCAATACCGCCGAAATCAACGCAAACACTGTTAACACATTCACGTACCGATTCATAATCCGCGACATTACAAAGATAGCTTCCAGTACGAACGTTTTTTTCTTGGGCTAAAGCGCAAACTTCCAGAGCCGCTTCGGAGTCTGATGAATATATAACAGCCACATCCGCTCCCGCTTCGGCTAAAGAAAGCGTTATCGAACGTCCGATACCTCTTGACCCTCCCGTTATAAGAGCGACTTTTCCCGATAATCTATTATTCATAAATTCTCATATCCTCTCATTCGTCCAAAACTGTTACGTTTGGATCGATTTTACGGATAAATCCGCTGAGTGTTTTTCCCGGTCCAGCTTCTATAAATTTATTACAGCCGTTTTTAATCATATTTTCAATACTGAGCTGCCACAAAACCGGACTCATAACTTGATGTGCAAGCTGAGCGACAATTTCTGCGTAGGTTGTAGGATAAGGTTCTGCCGTCACATTGGAATAGACAGGTATTTTTGAACGGTTTATATTTACTTTAGCTAAATATCCGTATAATTTATAACACGCGTCCGCCATATATGTGGTATGAAATGCTCCTCCGACAGGCAGTTTTATTGCGCGTCCGTTATTTTTTGAAACAAAAGAAATAAAGGAATCTATTTGAAAACTATCTCCCGCGACAACGATTTGCCCCGGACAATTATAATTGACAGGATATACTTCATCAAATAATTTGCACATATCAAATACTTGATTATTATCAAGCTTCATAACGGCCGCCATGCTTCCCTGCCTTTTTGAAACACACTCCTGCATAAACGTGCTCCTCATACAGACAAGCTTAAAAGCATCGGGAAAAGATATTATTCCGCTGTAACAAAGAGCGGAAATCTCACCGAGTGAAAAACCTGCCGCAGCCGCCGCATTTATCCCGCTTTCACGGATCTTTGCCGCATGAGCCATCGAAACAACGAAAACAGCAGGCTGTGTATTATCTGTTTTAGCAAGCTCTTCAGATGTACCGTAAAAACATAATTCAGATGTTCCCGGACGGATATTGTCCGCTGTTAAGAATACATTCCTGGCAGCTTCAGAAGTATCGTAAAGATTTTTACCCATACCCGGAAACTGAGCACCCTGCCCCGCAAAAACTATTGCTAGATTATCCATTCCGGCGCTCCTTTTAAAAGTATTATTGCCTGAGACGATATTTCTTCCAAGATTTCGGCGCAGCTCATCTCTTTTTTTACAAGTCCGGCTATTTGACCGGCTATAAAACATCCGCGCTGATTGTCTCCTTCGAGAACCGCTGCCCGCAGTGCGCCTATTCCCATTTTTTCAAATTCTTCATCCGAAACAGAACTGTCGTACTCTATCTTAGCCATTTCACGCGAAAGCGGAGTTTTTAATGAACGAACCGGATGCCCAAGTCTGCGCCCTGTTGCAATTGTATCTATATCTTTCGCCGCAAGAACACGATCTTTATAATTTTGATGTATAGTACATTCTTTTGCAACTAAAAAACGCGTTCCGAGCTGAACACCGGAAGCACCCAGCATAAAAGCCGCCGCCGCGCCTCTTCCGTCAGCAATCCCTCCGGCAGCTATTACGGGTATAGAAACCGAATCGCAAACCTGCGGAACCAGAGCCATTGTGTTAAGTTCTCCGATATGTCCGCCGGATTCGCTTCCTTCAGCTATAACTGCGTGCGCTCCGGCTCTCTCAACCATTTTTGCCGAAGCGCACGAAGGTACAACCGGTATTACTTTTATACCTCCGTCAAGCCAGAGTTTCATATATTTTGCCGGATTACCGGCACCTGTTGTTATAATTTTAATATTTTCCTCAACAACTACATTCGCCACTTCATCAGCATAGGAACTCATCAGCATAATATTGACTGCAAAAGGTTTATCTGTCAATTCTTTTGTTTTTCTAATTTCTGTTCTTAATTGTTCACCGCTTGAATTCATCGCGGCCAAAATCCCTAACCCCCCGGCATTTGAAACCGCGGAAGCGAGAGAAGCGTTAGCCACCCATGCCATACCGCCTTGAAATATCGGATATTTAATATTCAACAAATCACAAACAGGAGATTTTATCATTTTATTTACACCGCCTATATTTCAACTTTTATATTTATATAAACTATTTTGAATGATTTATCATTAAATAGAATGTAATTAATTAATATAACGCGAAGCCAGTCCGGCTGACGTTTTATTTACAAAAAATATACTAAAAACAAAATCGGGAAGCAGGTAAATATTTAAATATATTTAATCGCTTTTTTATACATAATTATTTTAATTATATTTTTATTTCATTGTCAGCCGACCGGTCATAACGTTTGTTCATTTGAAAATTTAATAGAATTATTTTGTTTTTGTTTCGATTAATTCTACAACTGCTCCGACTGTTTTTAAGTTCTCATTCATTTCGATACTGACGCCGAATTCGTCTTCTAAACTCATAATAAGTTCGACTGTATCGAGAGAATCAAAACCTAAATCCGCGAATTTGCTATCATATGTGATTTGACTTTCATCCATTTCTTTATAATCGGCAAGTATTTTTTTCATTTTTTCGAATACCATAATGTTTTTCACCTCCTCCACTCTAAAATAGCATATCCTGTGGCAAGACCTGCTCCGAAAGCCGAAAACATCAGACGGTTACCGTCTTTTAATATACCGTTTCGATTTAATTCGTCAAGCAATATCGGTATTGTGGCTGAAGAAGTATTGCCGTATTTATCAATTGATACCGGAACTTTATCTTTTGAGATTTTTAATTTGTTCCAAACAGATTCTAAAATTCTGATATTCGCTTGATGCAAAATATAGTAATCGATATCATTTGCCGATAATCCGGTTTTATTAAGAGCTTCTGTTATATCGGAAATGATAGCTGATACCGCAAATTTGTAAATTTCCTGTCCGTTCATGTAAACGATACTTTTTTTGTTTTCTTCTGTTTCTTCATATGTGAAAGGACAATTTCCGCTCAAAGCCGGAATGTTTAAATGTTCCGCGCCTCCCATAACATTAACTCCGATTGTTTTACATCCGTCACCGGAAGTTAATACAACAGCCCCCGAACCGTCTCCGAATAAAATAGCGGAGGAACGGTCATTCCAATCGACCATACGGGACATATATTCACCGCAAACAATAAGCCCGCATTTGGCTTTTCCTGATTTAAAATAAGAATCCGCTATATCAAGCGCGTATATAAATCCGGAACAACCCATGTTAATATCGCAAACAAAACATGTTTTAGAAGCTTTTATTTCCGCGGCTATGAGACAAGCCGTAGCAGGTGTAATATATTCTCCCTGCAAACTCGAAAACAAGATAAAATCAAGCTGTTCTCCGTTGATTCCCGCGTTATCCAAGGCGTTTTTTGCCGATATTACAGAATGATACAGCAATCCTTCTCTGCCGATAATATGTCTCTCACGTATTCCCGTGCGTGTTTTTATCCATTCATCGGATGTATCAAATATTTCTTTTAATTTATCGTTAGTTATTGTCAGTTCGGGGATACTGCTCCCTGTTCCCCTGATTATAAAACTCAACTATAGTTACCTCCGGAGCTGTAATATTTTATATGATTATTATCCTAAAACAATTAATATTTGCATTAATACAGCAATTTTTTTAATTTTCTGAAAGAGAAAGCTTCTGCAAAAAAAATTCGTTTATTTTTTCAACACCTTTTATCAGAGCTTCTTTTTCGCTATCTGTTAAACCTTCGCTTACTTCACGAACCATTTGGATATGAAAAAATTTATGAAGCCTATTAATACGAGTCCCAGTTTTGGTTAGAATAACATATACTTCTCTTCCGTCGTTTTGTCCTTTAATTTTTTGCACATAACCTTTTTTCTCCAGTTTGTTTATAGCGACTGTGACGGAAGCGAGAGTTATATTCAACGCCTGCGCTATTTCACTTATTGTCGAACCGCGTTCCTTATTTTTAGCGGCGGCTTCAATTAAATGCAATTCATTTATCGACAGATCAATATTACCCGCTTTTTTTAATGTATATTCTTCAACTTTTGATATCGAACGGAAAGTTTCCACAATCAAATAATTAAAACTTTCGCAAAACTGATCGTTCATAATATCCCCTCATTAAACTTTACCCTAATATATATTCATTACTTAGTTAGACAAACTAATTATATTTATTTATAAAAATATGTCAAGGGGAATTTTCTTGCCAGAAGTTAATTTTTTGTTGTTATTTTATAAAATTATATTTTTTATCAAATAAACGGCATCTTTGATTAAAAATCAAAATAAAAAAGCTGTGCGGTTACTGAAATAATTTGCACAGCTGATCTTCATAAAATTATATAGTTTTAAAATACATATTTACAAGCTTAAATAACAAAAAAATGATTATTAAAAATACGATGTTATTTCAAAATCCATTCTATTTTGTTAATATCATTCCAAAGAACTTCAGAAGCGGAAATTATATCCTGTTTATTTTTTCCCGTAATATTCTCAAAAAGTGTTAACATAAGTTTTTTGTTTTTCTTCTGCCATTTGCCGACGACTCTTCCGTTTAATAAAATTGAAGGCATGATTATTCCGGAAAGATAGTAAATTCCCCGCAGATATTCTTTCGGAAGATATACACTTTCGTTTTTTTGATAACCAAGCATTAACTGATCAAAGCCCGCGAGAAATATACATTTAGGTATTTCGGGATAATTATCTTTAATTGAACCGTGATAATAATAATCCTTGCCATCCGCCTGAACAACGGAAAGCGGAAGCTTTTTTATAATTGTTTTTATAAATGTCTGTGAATATCCGAAATAATAAGCCGCGTCTTTTATTGTAGCAGGTCCAAAATTTTTAAAATACCTAATTGCTTGTTCATATATCGCTTCTTCTTTACTCATGGGTATAAAAACCGGACAGATCATAAATTCCTTTTTTTCGCGAACCGCGTAACAAAGAAATCCCCGTTCACATATAAAACGCAGCAAACCTCCCCATTGATCGAAAATATAAACGTTTTCGTTTTCTGTAAATCCGGTTGAAAAACATTCTTTTTTTAAGTCTTCTCTTGCGGATATACCGTTTGATACTTTATTTATGATAAATTTTGCGAGTACTTCGCCTGAAAGCATGTAGGGAACGACCCCTGTGTCGTTCCAATATTAAATTTTCAAAAAACAATAAAAACAAAAAATCAGAATCAAATATTTTACAAGAAAATTATAAGTTGTTTAAAATATCCATCACATATTTTGTAACATCATTATCATATTTTTCATTTGGATTTGATTCATTATTAATGTATTTATCATAATTAAGAACATCAAATTTATAATCATCCATTAAATATTTCTGGAATAATATCTTAATAGGTGTTTCATCGCATATTTTAACGGAACAATAGTATACTATGGCAACCGCTTTGCCTTTTAAGGGTTTATTGGGATTTTGATATGAAACATCCAGTAGTCTTTCCAATAAGGCTATAAACTTTGCTGGATATGGACAATATGTTGGGATGACGAGAAATAACAAATCTGCATTTATTAATCTCCCCAGTATTTCATCAAATCCATCATCTTCGCTAACAGGATTTTTAGTTGGTGTAATATTAAATTCAGCAAGTTTTATAAAATCAAATTCATGATTTATTGTACTTTCTTTTATTGCGTTTTCAATTTCTCTGTTCTTTCCGCCAGTCCTATGAGAACCAAAAACAAATGCTATTTTCATTCTTATACCTTTTTTTGGAACGACACAGGGGTCGTTCCCTACGATTGTAGGTGCACACCTAATATAAATACTCTACATTTGAACTACATCATAAAAACAAAAAATACCTACACCAATCCAAATCCTGCGTGTAGATATTTTAAATGGTGCGGACGACAGGAATTGAACCTGCACCTGTAAAGATCGGTTTCTAAGACCGACGCGTCTGCCAGTTCCGCCACGCCCGCATATGTTTTATCAGGAGTCCTAATTATATCATAACTTAAATAAAATGTCAACTTTAAAAATCGATCATAAAAACTATAAAATAATTTCAAAATTGAAATGATATTTACAATATATATTGACAAAATATTAATTTTGTTTATACTAATATTAGAGGATAAAAATATAAAAACAAGGTGGTAGAACTATGAAAAAAAGCATGTTTCAATTTATAGCAGTCATCATAATTGCAACGGCTCTGCTGTCTTTGGCAGCACCGGCTTTATACGCGGCAGATCCCATAAGTTTCATGTCGCAGGCTCACATGAGTACGCGCAATGAAATCGAAGGTCAGCTTGGATATCAATTTGTTCCTCAAAAAGATATTGAGATTTACGCTCTCGGCAGACCAGCGGCTAATATGACGGTAGATCATCAGGTCTCGCTTTGGGATGAAGCCACAAAAACAATGATCGCACGTGTTACCGTAAAAACATCTTCTTCAAATGAAAACGGATTTTTTATGGAAAAACTTTCAGCTCCGGTTAAGTTAACCGCAATGTCAACATACAGAATAGTATCACAGGAATTTGCATACGGAGATCCTTGGTTTGACCCGACGGATACATATGACCCGACAGCGGATTCTATAACCGGTCATACTGATATAGCTATCATTAAAAGCGGTGTCTGGATTCCGGATGATTTTGATTCTTATCCCGAAAATCCCGGAATAGGCGGTACGGACATCGGATACACCGCTTGTAACTTTACATATGTCGTAGTAGGAGAAGCTCCGAAATTTGAAGACGACGGCACTGTAAAATCATTCCTGAAAAAAGCTGAATCAGGCGAACGCAATGATTATGAAGGTTCTGTCGGTTATGAATTTACCTGCCTTGCAGATCTTACTGTAAGCGCAGTCGGAAGACCGCTGAACACAAAGATGGATCAGGAACATACAATATATATCTGGGATACATCAGACAAATCGCTTGTTGCTTCTGCAGTAATTAAACCGGATTCACCGCTTGATGAACTCGGATTTAAAAAAGTGGATCTCGCAGCTCCCATTACTCTTAAAAAAGGTATATCCTACAGAATAGTTAGTTCGGAATTTACCGATGGAGATATGTGGTATGATGTCGGAACAACCAGCGATGATTATACATTAAGTCCGCAAAATGCTTGTATTATTGAAACACCTGCATTTACCCCCTCAAACGAACATGATTCATATCCCGGCAATACACATAATCCCGGCGAAAGCAATGAGGGTTATGTAGGCGTAACATTCTATTATCAAGTAGTAGGAGCAACACAACCGGCAGCGGAAACAACTCCGATTGAAGAAGCGGAAACTGCTGATACAACTGCACCGGCAACTAATCCGGCAGCACAGACATTTGATACGATTCAGATATTCACATTGCTTGCATCGGTTGCTGTTTTCATATTCGTAATTATGATTATGAACCGCCGCCGCGTAACCAGATAATTTAAAATCATAATAAAAAACCGGAAACAATACGGTAATATAAACTTCAAAAACGGAATGAATTAAAACATTCCGTTTTTGTCTTATATTTATTTAAAATTTTTATTTATGAGGTGAAATATGAAATTTCATAATGAAAAGGAAAGCTTGCAATTCAATATATTAGGTTATGAATTTCCCATGATGAAATCATCTGAAAATGAATTTAATCATGATGCAAACTGGCTGGTTTTGCAAACGATACATAAAAATGAAATGAACACAGAAAAAATATACATAAACCCCTGTATAGAAACAATTGATTTGCTTAGGCTTTATACCGCTCTTTGCGAAATAAAAAATGGCTCGAGGACAATCTATGAGAGTGATTTCCTTGAACCTTATTTGAAATTTATAATAACTTGTGAAAATAATATAATATCAATAACTGTAATCTTTAAAGAGTTTACAATAAAAGAAAGTGAAACTATTATAATAAAACAATTTTTTGAAAAAGAAAAATCGGATTTTTTAATTTACGAATTAAAAGATTTATGTGATAAATATAAAGTAAGATAAATATAAAATTTAAGTATTCTTTTTTAAACAGGGATGTTCGAAAAAACCTTTAAGATTTACATACATCCGGTTATTTTTATCGGGTTTAAAACCTAATGTGCGTGCGAATTTTTCATCGTTTATATCGTAATACATGTTAGTAAGACCGCATATATCTATAAAATTCATAACAGCTCTGCCCATAATAAATCTGGCTTCAAAGTTATATAATCCATCTAAGAATGAGTCCCCCGTTATATAACCGGAATCACCTTTTATTTTGAACTGTGTTATACCTATAAATTTATCTTCATCGTAAGCTCCGTAAGCCATAGCTTCAACATCATAAGCAAGAGAGCACAATAAACAAAGCTTTTCCTGTTCTTCTTTGCTACCGATAGGTTTAACTGATATCATAATTAATAATTTCTCCTCAATTGTTCAACAAATATTCAACTTCATCGTCAGTTAAATACCGGAAAGAACCGGTTTTCAAGCTTCCGAGCTTTATGTTTCCGATTGAAATTCTCCGCAGTCTTGTGATTTTTAAACCGCAGATTTCACACATGCGCCTTATTTGCCGGTTTCGTCCCTCAAACAATTTAAAACGAAGCAATGTAGATTTTATTTTTGATCCTTCTTTTTCCGTGTGTATAACATCAACTTCAACCGGTAATATTTCATAATTATCCGGCGGAAGCTTCATCGGACTTCTCAATAAATCAAGCTGTTCTCCAGTTGCTTCACCGTTTATATTAACTTCGTATATTTTAGGTATTTGATGTCTCGGGTGCATAAGATGCGCGGCAAAATTTCCGTCATCGGTTAATATGACAATTCCTTCCGAATTAAAATCAAGTCTTCCGCATGGATAAACGCGGCGGGATAATTCCGATAACAAATCAATGATACACGGACGGCCGAATTTATCAGATAAAGATGTTAAATATCCGACAGGTTTATTTAACATTATATAAATATTCTTTTGTTCAGTATTTTTTTTGATTATTTTTCCGTCAACACGCACTGTATCTTTTTCCGTATTAATATCCTGACCTATTAAAGCGATTTCTCCGTTTACAGTTACCCTGCCCGCTTTTATCGCTTCTTCAGCGGCACGCCGTGACATTACAGCACATGAAGAAATATATTTATGTATACGCACAAAATTTCAAAGCTCCGATGAATATGTAAAAACGGCGATATGATATGATATATCACCGTCTCAGAGGTAGACAAATTACAGGGGAAGGAATTACGGTCGCTTTTTTGCGAAAAAAATATCCCCAAAAAAACTTTTTTTTTTTTTGTTTTCTAAAAAACGACCCCGTTTTCGTAGGCTTTGTGTTTTTTATGAAAAGGTGATATTATATATTACAATAATTTTTATTTATTATTCTTTATAAAATATATTTTTTATATAATCCCAAATATTTTTTTGCTTTTCTTCTATGACATCACTTTCGGCATAAATAATATTTTCTCCGATATAATCGCCGTCAGCGTAAAAAACTATGCTTCCAACGGCAGATCCCGCGTATACAGGAGCATAAAAAAACTGATCAAGCTCCACTTTATAAGTTATAACAGATCCCGCCGGAAGTGTTACATATCCGCCATCCGCCGGAGTACACTTTACCGAATCGAATAATCCCCCAACTACCGGAATATTATAATATTCTTCTTTTGCCGCAAGATGGAATCCTATCCAGTTTTCATAGCCCCAATCCAAAAGAGCTGTGTGATCGCTCCAGTCGTCGGGTGCATTCAGTGTAACCGCTATCAATTCAAATCCATCTTTTTCTGCGGCTGAAACCAAACAGCGTCCTGTTTCTTTAGTAAATCCTGTTTTAACTCCTATTGCTCCGTCGTATAACCGGAGCATTTTATTATGATTTAAAACGATTTTCCCGTCAGCCATATTATATTTATAAGTAGAAACAATTTTTCGGAACAAAGGTAATTGGAGCGCGGCTCGGGTTAATCTAGAAAGTTCCCGTGCTGTAGTATAATGATTTTTATCGCTCAATCCATGAGGATTCGTAAAATTCGTTGAAATCAATCCCAAATCCGCCGCTGCTTCGTTCATTAAATGCGAAAAAGCTTCGCTTGAACCGGCTACAGCACATGCAAGCGCGGCAGCCGCATCATTTGCACTCCGCAGCATAGTCGCATATAGCAAATCCTCAAAAGGAAGTTCATCTCCCGCTTTTAAATATAACGATGATCCTTCGATTCCCGCGGCTTCGGGAGAAATTTTAATCATGCGTTTCAATTCATCCATACCTGATCCGGTTTTTTTACTGGATTCTTTTATTGCGACATATGAAGTCATTATTTTTGTTGTGCTTGCCATACCGCGAATTTCATCAGCATTTTTTTCATATAATACTCGTCCGCTTTTAGAATCGACAAGTATCGCACTTTTCGCTGATATTTCAGGGGCTTCAGCAGCAGCATTGAATGAAATCGGCGGAATTATTATCAAGAGAACAACTGATACGCATATAAAGTTTTTAACTGTTTTTTTTATTCCAAACATTCGGTATACCTCGTAAAATATATTTATAGTATACCTTTTGTTTATATTTTATATTCCGTTTAAAATAATGGAAATTATTTAATTTTCGTATTCATCCTCAGCATCTTTTTTTCCGGACGCGAAAGCATCACGGAGTTTTTTTATTATTTCCGGAGACTTTTCAATTATCGAAGAAATCGCATCAATCATACTAACCGGTCCCTGCTGCTCGGAAGCTGCGACATTTAATATATTTACATCACCGTCAGGAGCTACGACAAGGAAAGCAATAGGAGTAATAGTAAGTCCAGTTCCTCCTCCGCCTCCGAAATTTTTCGTTTTTGTATTTCCGTTTTTTTGCGCGGGATTCGTAAATGAACCGTTTGTATTTCCGTTTCCGTTCGTATTAACCGTACCGCCCGAAGATTGTTTTTGCTGTTTTGATTCTCCGTTGCCGTTAAAATCTACTCCGCCTGAAGCAAATCCGAGCGAAACTTTGCAAATCGGAATAATAGTCGTTCCGTTAGGAGTCGTTATGGATTCTCCGATAACAGTTTCAGCTCCGGCAATTTCTTTGATTTTAGAAAATGAATCACGGAATATTTCTCCAAAATTGCTTTCCATACCTATCCGCCTTTCGTATTATACATATTCTTGATTCTTGATTCTTGATTCTTAATTACTAATAGTTATATTTAATTTTTTATTTTATTTTCCGAAAAATATTTAATTATAATATTTATAAATACAATCAACAAGTGTATTGTCCTGAATTTTATTACAATATCAAGATTCGCTTCTACTTTACATGAATTAAAATCGGCGTATACACCCGCTTGTATGTTTTTTTTATATTTTATATCAATGTTATTTTCAAGGTATTTCATGAAATAAGATGCGGACTGGGAAATAATTCCGTAAAGAACGGCTGTTGAAGCGGAGTTTTCCGCTCCGACCGAAATATAAAACATTTTTATATAAACACGCGCCCACTTTCCGGTTCTCTCAATAACATATGAAGTTAAATTCCAAAAAAATTTAATTATTGCCGCAATTTCTTTTAAATCGTTCCCAAGACCGGCATCAGAAGCTGCTTTTTCCGCCGCTGATAATTTTTTACGTTTTTCCTTTTTTATTTTTTTCAACTTTTCAAGTTCCAGCAATTTTTCTTCGCGTCGGATAGCTTTTAAAGTATAATTACGTAATTTTATTTCTATTTCTTTTGACGGATATATTTTCGGCATTATAAACAGAGTTCCCGCATGAACAGATAAATCTCCGTCGATATATTTAATTTCCACTTTTAAATATAATAACAACAAAACAGCAATCAATATAATTAAAGCGGATATTATATAAAAAACCAATTAAATCAACTCCGTCTGCAGGGTTTTAAAAAATTAAATAAAAATTCACTTTTGAGCGGATATTTCTCCGTTATCCGAAAATTCCTGCTGAGGCAAATCTTCGGATTTCGGAAGATCACCGAGTGAGCTTAATCCAAAGCAGCGTAAAAAGTTGGATGTTGTAGCATAAAGTATCGGCCGCCCGGGAATATCAAGTCTTCCGCATTGTTCGATAAGCTCGTATCCCAGCAATACATTTATTGCCCATGTACAATCAGAGCCCCTTACAGATTCTATATAAACTTTTGTGCAAGGCTGTTTATATGCGATAAGAGCAAGAGTTTCAAGAGAAGTTTTCGATAGCGAAGTGCGTTTTTTCAAACCGAGAGCAATTTTTATAGGTTCAGAATAAATCGGTTTTGTACAAAGCTGACATGAATCCTCATATAATATAAGTTCAATTCCCCGATTTTTATACAAAAGCGCGGCTTCTGAAATCATTATCTTCAATTCTTCGGGCATTATCAACATTGCGCGGGATAAGTTATCATATGTAACCGGAGCTCCCGCTGCAAAAAGTATTGCCTCAAGAGAAGCATAAAATTCATTTTTATTTTCAGATATGTCATTCATATAATAATTTATATATTAATTCTTTTATTCTTATGTTCTAAAACAAGACGAAACATTAATTCATCAGCCGTTTCATTTCCGGTTGATGAATCATCGTTTTTTTTGTACAATATGACACGCTGACTTCGGATTAGCTCAAGAAGAGCAATAAATGTTGCGATTAAAGCGTCTCTTGAATCACATTTTTCAAATATTTTATAGAATGAAACATCTCCGTTTTTAAATAAAAATTTCATTACGGTTATTATTTTATTAGTTACCGGTTGTTTTGTATCCGGAATTACATTTATTATTTCCTTTTCCGATATAATCCGGTTTTGATTTTCCGTATTTTGAAAAGTTTTCATTCTGTTTAATATAGTATTCATTGCGGCGCTTAAAATAAAAGGATCTTGTTCCGTTAGTTCTTTTTCAAATGCAGACGTTATGATTTCGGAATCTTTTGCCATACGTTCGCCGAATATTTTGTATTCTAATTCAAGCGCAGATGCTAATTCTTTAGCTTTTTTATATTCAGAAAGAGCTTGAGCCAGTGCTTGCCTGGGATCATCTTCATCTTCTGTTTCATTTGTCCGCGGAAGCATCATTTTACTTTTTATCAGCATAAGATCCGCTGCCATTATTATAAATTCACCTGCGATATCCATATCAAGCGATTGCATTCGGTTGATGTATTCCATATATTGGTCAAATATAAGAGAAATCGGTATATCCCATATATTAAGTTTATTTTTAGAAATTAATTTAAGCAGCAAATCAAGCGGGCCGTCAAATATGTTCAGATGATAATTTATTTCTGCCATGTTTTATTATAAAAACGGAATAAAATTCAACAAATACATAAAACCGTTTTCTATTAATTTTGCTATAAAAGAAAGAGGAATACTCATAACACCAGTGAACAGCAGCAGCATCATCGCAAGCATTATATAACGTTCGTATTTCATTATACCAAAATAATACTTATCCGGAAGCAATACAAAAAGCACACGAGAACCGTCCAGCGGCGGAACCGGAATCATATTAAATATAGCAAAATAAAGATTTAGCTGATAAAAAATGCTTATGAACATCATTATAACAAGATAAACGTTATTATCCGGATAACCGAACAACGCAAAAATAATACGATAAACCAGCATACCGCAAAGCGACATCAACAAATTCGAAACGGGACCCGCAAGGGCTGTTAAAGCCATACCTTTACGAGGATTGTTAAAATTACGCGCGTTAATCGGAACAGGTTTTGCCCACCCGAATCCGACAATCAGCATCATTAGTGTTCCTATTGGATCAAGATGTTTCAGCGGATTTAAAGTTAGTCTTCCGAAATTATATGCCGTCGAATCTCCCATTTTATACGCGACCCAGCCGTGTGCCGTTTCATGAACGGTTAAAGCAAGAAGTATTACCGGTATCCTCATTAAATAAACAGGAAGATTATTAATTATATTACTAAAGTTAAACATTTATTTTGCCTTCTTGTTTGTCATTAGTTTTTGCAATAATATATAATTTTTTACAAATCGCAGCGGATTAAATCCTCAAAAGATTCTCTTTTAAGCGCGGTGTAGGGTTTGCCGTTTTTAAGCATAACAACAGGAGGACGCGGTATTCTGTTATAATTTGAAGACATTGAATAATTATATGCTCCTGTCATGTGTACAGCCAATATATCTCCCCTTACACATCTTTGCAAATATATTCCTTCCGCAATCAAATCTCCGCTTTCACAGCATCTTCCGGCGACAGTGCATTTATAGTCCGCTTTATCATTTGCCCGGTTTGCTATCGATATCGTGTACGGAGATGAATAAAGTGCATACCGGGGATTATCAGGCATTCCTCCGTCGATTGAAACATAATTTAAAAAACCTGTTATTTCTTTAACAGAACCTACGGTGTATAAAGTAATTCCCGCGTCAGCAACAACCGAACGCCCGGGTTCAAGCATAATATCCGGACGTCTTATATTATAATCCGCACATTTATTGTTTATATTTTCTTCTATATCGCCCAAAATATTTCTGTAATTTATTTCTCTGTGTTCAGGTATATATCTGACTCCGTATCCCCCTCCTAAATTTAATATCTGAGTTTCAAATCCCAATTCACGCTTGACTTCTGCTATAAAACCAAGCATATTGGAAGAAGCATCAACAAAAGGCTGGGAATCAAGTATTTGCGAACCAATATGACAATGAAATCCGCAAAGCTGTAAATTATGCTTGGTAAGCGCGTATTTCGTTATCTCCATAGCCTGACCGGTAGATATTGCCGTTCCGAATTTAGAATCAACACTTCCGGTAATTATCTTTTTATGCGTATGAGGGTCAATTCCGGGAGATAATCTCAGCATTATTTTTTGTTTTATACCAGATTTAGCCGCAGTACTGTCGAGTATATCAAGTTCTTCCCTGTTATCAGCCGCAAAATATCCAACATGGTTTTCAACGCCGTATTTTATATCAAAATCCGTTTTGTTGTTGCCGTGAAAAATCACTTTATCGCAGGGAAATCCTGCCGATATTATAGTATATAGTTCACCTGATGAAACCGCGTCACATCCGATACCCTCTTCCGCCGCAATTTCGTATATTCTTTTAATAGAAAATGCTTTCGAGGCGAAATACGGAAGTGACAAGCCTCCGAATCTTGAAGCAAGTTCGCTTTTATATAATTGCATTCTTTCTCTGATAAATTCCTCATCCATTACATAAAGCGGTGTTCCGTATTCTTTTGCGAGCTCAATAGTATCTGAACCGCCGAACATTAAATGTCCCTTGGAATTTACTGAATATAAAGAATTTAAAAATTCTGTCATATAAATATTTCCGTTTCATAAAAAATACAAAGATTTAGGTATTTTTAGAATGTACTGTTTTAACAAAAAACCTTTATTGATTTAACTATTCTATATTTTATTAAAAATTATTCTTTTCAGAGAATCTTTTCCTTCTCCGGTTACCGACGAAAATGGTATAATGTATTCTTTGGCTAAAGGAATCTTTTCGAGAGAAGCTTCTCTTTCCGATTTTTTTAATTTATCAGTTTTCGTCGCAGCCGCAACAAACGGCAGATTTGTCGCGGACAAAAATTCAAGCATGGTTATATCGTCCGCAGTCGGACCTACGACCGAATCAATCAAGGCAATTACCAAAACCGGTTTACATGTTTGAAAATAACCTTCTCCTATAATTGCGATACGTTTTTTCTCTTCGGGCGAACGGCGCGCATATCCATACCCGGGCAAATCAACCAGATAAAATTTTTTATCTATTAAATAGAAATTTATAGTTATCGTTTTACCCGGTTCACCACTTACCCTAGCCAGCGATTTGCGTCCGACCAAAGTATTCAGCATAGAACTTTTACCTACGTTGGAGCGTCCCGAAAGAGCTATCTGAGGCAAGGGGTTTACAGAAGATAACTGCTGAGTGTTTCCGCAGGAATACGCCAGTTCAATATTATTAAAATTAATTGCCATAATAAATATTCAAAATTAAACGGTCGGTAAAGTAGTTATAGCCGGTATCCCGACTGTAACTGCCGACGGTATTATTTCTTCCATGTTGTTTATATTTTTATCTTCGTTTGAATGATATTTCTGCAAATCGATTTTTAAATCCATGTTTTGTTTCAGTTCTGTAAAAGCTTTTGATATAATATCTTCTGCTGTTTTACACGGGATAAATTCTAAAGAGGCTCTCGCGATATTATCAATTTCATCAAGATCACGCACATTTTCTGCGGGAATAAATACAGTTTTTATACCTGCTTTATATGCAGCCATTGTTTTTTCTTTTAAACCTCCGATAGGTAAGACGCGTCCCCTAAGAGTTATTTCACCTGTCATAGCAATATCACGTTTTATCGGATTTCCTGTGAGTTCGCTTATAAGAGCTATAGTTATGGCAACACCCGCCGAAGGTCCGTCCTTTGGCACCGCGCCTTCGGGAACATGTATATGGATATCACGGTTCTTATAAAAATTAGTTTCAATTCCTAATTCAACCGCGTGAGAACGGATGTATGTTACGGCAGCATAAGCTGATTCTTTCATTACATCTCCAAGCGAACCTGTCAATTCAATTTTACCTGTACCCTCCATAACCGCAGCTTCAATTTTTAATATATCTCCGCCGAGTTCGGTATATGCAAGACCGTTAACAACTCCTATTTCGTCCGAATCAGATATTTTATCAGGTAATATTTTACGCACACCTAAATATTTTGATAAATTTTCTGCTGTAACGGTGAAAGATTTTATATCTTTTTCAACTTTTTCTTTTGCGATTTTCCGGCAAAGAGAACCGATTTCGCGTTCCAGATTACGAACTCCCGCTTCAGCCGTATAAAAATCTATTATTTCAAATATTGCGTCATCTGTAATTTTTAAAATGCGTTTGCTTAATCCGTGACGTTTTATTTGCTTTGGAATCAAATGGTTCTTCGCTATCGATAATTTTTCGTGACGAGTATAAATTTTAAGCTCAATTATTTCCATTCTGTCGATAAGCGGACGCGGAACAGTTTCAAGAGTATTTGCGGTAGCTATAAATAAACATTCTCCAAGATCAACGGGAAGTTCTATAAAATGATCCCTAAAAGCTTTATTTTGTTCAGAATCAAGAACTTCAAGCAAAGCGGAGGATGGATCTCCATGCGAATCCCGTGTAAGTTTGTCTATTTCGTCAAGCAGCATGACAGGATTTGAACTCCCTGCTTGAACTAAACCGTTAATTATTCTGCCGGGCATAGATCCTATATAAGTTTTGCGGTGTCCTCTTATATCGGCTTCATCGCGGACTCCGCCGAGTGATACACGCACATATTTGCGTTTCATAGCCGTCGCTATCGATTTACCAATCGATGTCTTACCAGTTCCGGGAGGGCCTACGAGACACAATATTTGATTTTTAATTTGCGGATTTAATTGTTTTACCGCAATAAATTCGAGAATTCTTTCTTTTACTTTTTCGAGCCCGTCATGATCCTTGTCAAGAATATGTTTGGCTGCTCCCACGTCAATACGGTCTTTAGTAGGTCTTGACCATGGAATTTCAAGACAAATATCTAAATAATTGCGTATTACCCCGCTTTCTGCCGAATTGTAAGGGTTTTTATTTAATTTTTTAACTTCCCGGACAAGTTTTTCACTTACTTCTTCCGGCAGATGGGCAACAGCAATTTTTGTAAAATAATCATCTATTTCATTATCGTTATCAACCGAATAACCTAATTCATTTTGAATTATTTTTAACTGTTCACGCAGATAATATTCTTTTTGTCCGCTTTCTATCTGACGTCTGACGCGTTGATGAATATCTGATTCCGTGCGAAGTATCAAAAGTTCACTTTCTAAAATGACGGCAAGTTTTTCGATACGCCTCATAGGGTCAAATTCATCCAGCACTTTTTGTTTATCCGCATATTGAATTAATATATTAAAAGCAACAAAATCGGAAAAAAGCCCTATAGCTTTTATGCTCTTAATAGCAAGCATAAGTTCGGGCGATACTTTAGGCAAATGGGAGATAAATTCCTCAAGCGTGTTCATAACGGTTAAGATAAGAGCTTCACCTTTATATCCGCAATTGTCGTCTACATTAATAATACGGCACATAACCTCCGCTGTCATAACGGCGGTTTCCGAATCTTTTAAACATGAAACTATTTCTGCGCGGCAAATGCATTCTGTCACTATACGGAGATTTCCTTCCGGCAGTTTTACAAATTGTTTTATTTTTGCAACCGTTCCGATATTGTAGAGATCTGAGGGAACAGGATTTTCTATTGAAATATCCTTTTGGGTTACAATAAAAATGTATTCGTCGCTTTTATGGGCATTTTCACAAGCGGCTGATAAATATTCTCCCGGTACTTCAAAACTCAAAGGTATTGACGGGAAAGCAACAATTCCTCTCATCGGAACAACAGTAAGTTTTAATTTTTCTAATTTTTCTATGTATTTTGACATTCTCTATTCCTTCCACGAACCAAAGCATGAAAATTATGCCTATCTATATTGTTAAAACAACCGGATAACCGGGATTTTATTCATTATTACAATTATAATATTTAAAAACATTCCGTTATATTATATCATAGTAAATACACAATTTAAAGAGTAAAAAATAAATATTTTATGAATTGGTTTTTATATGTTGTCATATAAAACAGTTAAAATAAAAAATTATATTTTCCGATACGGAAGAAATTTTAAATAGAACAAAATCAACATTTATTCCATATTATATAACAGGTGTGTTTTTATTATATTACACATCTGTATTAATTGTACAATATATAATAACAGGAGATTTAAATGAACGTAAACAATCCGAAAGAAAATCAACCGGATAAACCGTTTGTTATAATGTATCAATGTCTGGGGACGATATGTGTTCCGCGGCAGGTATGGTCCGATATGCATGATGCGGATATAGGTTTTGAAAGAGGTACGATATTCCGCGCACTCGATTTACCTTTTATGCAGGATAAATTCTATAATAAAAAGGAGGTTTCCTCATGAATGACCGGGAACGCGCGATGAGACGTGTGCAAATATGCAGCTTTGCGGTATTGGAAGCTTCTCTTTTTCTTAACAGCCATCCCGATGATAAAGAAGCTCTCGAATATATAAATAAATATAAGAGGCTGAACGAACGTGCTGTAGCCGAATTCGAAGATAAATACGGAACTTTATCAATCGAAACACCTTCCGAACTTACTTCCTGGGACTGGGCGGAAAATCCCTGGCCGTGGGAAAATACAGCAATTTAATAACAAAGGTTTTATTTTTGAGGTATAATAAATGTGGACTTATTCAAAACAATTGCAATATCCGGTTAATATAAAAAATCCGAACCCTGCAATGGCTCGTGTAATAGTATCGCAGCTTGGAGGTCCGGATGGAGAGCTCGGGGCTTCTGTCCGATATTTAAGCCAGCGTTATGTAATGCCTGACCGCCGTATAATCGGTATGCTTACCGATATTGGTACAGAAGAAATCGGGCATGTGGAAATGATATCTACAATCCTTTATAAATTAACCCGTTCGCTCACAGCCGACGAAATAAAAAAAGGTGGTTTCGATTCGTATTTTGTGGATCACACAACTGGAATTTATCCGCAGGCAGCTTCAGGGAGCCCTTTCACTTTTTCCTCCTTAGCTGTTAAAGGCGATGTTTTCGCCGATTTAACAGAAGATTTAGCAGCGGAACAAAAAGCAAGAGTTACATATGATAATATTTTACGATTGAGCGATGATCCCGATGTTTCCGATGTTATAAGATTTTTACGCGAACGTGAAATCGTTCACTTCCAGCGTTTCGGAGAAGCTATTTCTATAGCACAGGATAATATATCAGGCGGAAGCAAGAGCAAATGTACTAATTTTTATGCATATAATCCCGCGTTCGATAAGAACGCAACGTTCGATAAGAACGCAACGTTCGATAAGAACGCAAATGTTTAGTTAAAAAACAAATGTTAATTAAAACGCAAATCAGTTTTGTAAATACATTATTATTTACAGGCATGGAGAGCGGCGGCTTTTATAAAGATACTCCGGATTTCAGCCAATCAAATAAATTTTTGCAAACTCTGTCAAATTCCCGATACGATTTTTTGCGCAGCAATGAAAGATTTATTGCGATTGAATATAAATTGAAAAATTTATAACTATCATAACAGGAATTTAAAATAACAAGTTGGGATGTCACTTTGAGTTGACTTCCCAGCTTTTTTGTACATTAAATTCTTGGTTGTCTTTAGCAACATAATCTGATAAAATATTTTTGAAAGATATTTCATTTATAAGCGAAGATTTTTTAATTCATTGTGTCTATATAGTGTAACGTTACGAAAACATGGGATTAATAAATGAGAGAGGAAGACAGTTTTATGTATAACGACAATGATGATGAGGCTATTGTGACATTAGTGCTTTCGGGAAATCGTGAAGCATACGGCGATATAGTTCACAGATATAAAAATGTTGTGTTCAACGTAATCTATGCCGTGATAAGAAATTATCACACAGCAGAAGATTTGACGCAGGATACTTTTGTCGATGGATATATACATCTTAAATCATTGAAAGAGCCTTGCAAAATCGGTGCGTGGCTTATTAAAATAGCAAAAAACAAGTGCTATAATTATATGACACGTTCGGCTTTGCGATATGAGAGCGAACTGCACGAATATATTCCTGACGAAAGAATGGCAACGCCGGAAACATTTTTTATTGAGCAATACGACCATGAGTTGTTAAAGCAAGCTATTCATCATCTTCCGGAATTACATAAAACTGTCACCGAACTTTATTATTTTAATGATTTTTCGCAGAATAAAATCGCTGAATTTCTGAAAATCCCTGTCGGAACTGTAAGCCGCCGTTTATATGACGCAAGGTTAAAATTGAAAAAGGAGCTGAATAATATGAATGAAACTATTAAAAATGTTGATTTTGAAGCGGAAGTTGCGAAAAGAATAAAAACACTTGAAAAATACTATCATTTGAATAACTTTTCAATTGATGGTAAAGAAAAAATCGTAGATGAATTTATAAAATTCATCAATACTATACCTGAATCCAAATTAAAACACAGAGCATACGCATCTGCATATAATAATTCAGATAAAAAAGAATATAAATCGAAAATTGAAAAAGAAACCGAACTCGGTGAAAATGCTGATGTTTATTATGATCTATTCTTTGATAAGTATGCCAACAAAAACAATAATGAAAACTGGCTTAAGGCTATTGATAGTGAGGACGGGATTGCTAAACTTGAAAAAATGGAAAACAGCGATAACGCTGTCGGTGCTATGTTGTTTTGGCGTGGGGCATGCAACATGAGATTAAAGCGTTTTGGAGAAGCAAAAACCGACTTTGAAAAATCCATAAAAAAGTTAAATCCAGATAATAGCTATCAACCGAATGCAGTTGCTTGTATTAAAACTATTGATTTGTTAATGTCAGAACCTGACAAATATATCACTGGATATAACGTAACCGGCGAGTGTTATCGGCTATATGACGACGGAAAAAAACTTGATTTTGTAAATCAACCAGGATTTGGAAATTCCTATCCTGTTTACGGAATAAATAAATTCGATGGTATCTACTATTATGCCTCTAATGGCGGTATAAATCATAACTGTTGGTTCTTTGATCTTAATAACGGTAAATTTCTTGGTGAAGATGTCTGTGTTACTAAAAATGAAACGGTAAGTGTTTTGGCAGGAACATTCGAAGATTGTCTGCATATTTTCCTCAATACAAAAGAAGACTGGGCTGCTACCGCTGTATATGAAATTTGGTATGCTAAAGATGTAGGCTTGATAAAATTCCGCGTAAAAGTAGACGGTTATGCTGAAGAAATTTATGAACTCTGCGAATATGATATAAAAGGCGGGAAAGGATATATGCCTGCCAAAATTGGTAATACATGGAGATATAAAAACATAAATCTTTCTGAATTGTATCAGCAGATTAATGAATATGAAATCACTTCTGTATTGGATGAACCCGAAAATGGAAGTAAATATATTTATATGGCGGTTATGCAGATACTCAGGTCATCGAAAGATAACTGCGATTCCGATACTCATATCGTTCTTGCACAGAACGCACTTCCGAACGAAAAGCCGGAAGAGTGGAAATTCGACACTGCGATAACGAACCTGAAATTAGCAAACCAAAAGAATACTTCGGTGAGATCAAGCATCTATGCGCATAATGCGCTTGACTTTATTGAAAGATGTGCGGATTATTATAAAAACAATTGGGTTTTCCTTCCATCAGGCGTTCACGGCGGTGTAATAAGCAAAAACAAAGAAACTGATAGTATAATATACAATGAGAACATTATTTACTATATGGGTCCGTATGTTATATGGGGTTCGTGGTATGGGGCAAGACGGTGTATAGGTTTGAAACCGTTCAGATTTTTGCGGGAATTAGCAGGGACGCTGTATAGTGATAAATGGGTTATCGGATATTCTGAAAAAATAAAGAATAAAGATGGGGAAGTTTTCCTCATAGTTGAAGACGGTGGAACAGTCACGACTAAATCGGGTATATTCGAAAACTGTGTAAAAGTAACCTTTAATCTGGAATGGGAAGGCGGCAAAGACGACGGATTATATTATCTGCATAATCTGAGGTATTCTCATTGCGGCACAAAAATATATTGGTATGCACCAAACGTCGGCATAGTAAAGCACGACTGCATCTGGGGTGAGGCTCTCTCTTCGTCAATAGAGCTGACCGAATATAAATCATGCGCCACAAATGGTGAATATATGCCCATATATGTTGGAAACCGTTGGATTTACGATGAAGTAACACTTCCCGCAAATTTCATAGCCCGTAAAAAATACGATTTGGTTTCGGGAATTGCCGATGAATTCTTCATGATAGAGGAACAGGAAATGGTGTTCAAGGGTACAGAACAAGAATACGAGGAGTTCAAGAAAACACGTGAAAAATAAGCAAAAATAAACAAGATAAAGCCTTACTTAATTTTGTGAGGCTTTATCTATGTGTCCGTTTTTTTCATAATTTAATGATACGCAATTTAGATACTCAAATAGGTACAGAAGAAATCGGGCATGTGGAAATGATATCTACAATCCTTTATAAATTAACCCGTTCGCTCACAGCCGACGAAATAAAAAAAGGTGGTTTCGATTCGTATTTTGTGGATCACACAACCGGAATTTATCCGCAGGCAGCTTCGGGAAGTCCGTTCACTTCTTCCGCTTTAGCTGTTAAAGGCGATGTTTTCGCCGATTTAACAGAAGATTTAGCAGCGGAACAAAAAGCAAGAGTTACATATGATAATATTTTACGATTGAGCGATGATCCCGATGTTTCCGATGCTATAAGATTTTTGCGCGAACGTGAAATTGTTCACTTCCAACGTTTCGGAGAAGCTATTTCTATAGCACAGGATAATATGTCAGGCGGAAGCAAGAGCAAATGTACTAATTTTTATGCATATAATCCCGCGTTCGATAAGAACGCAACGTTTGATAAGAACGCAACGTTTGATAAAAACGCAACGTTCGATAAGAACGCAAATGCTTAGTTAAAACGCAAATGTTTAATTAAAACGCAAACTAATTTTGTAAATATATTATTTATTTAAATATAAGAACCGGTTTTTATTCCGGTTCTTTTTTGTTTTGACAATTAATAAAATTTATTTAATATATATTATAAATATTTTAAATTTATTGTTTAATAATGTCAAAAAAACATACCTTTTATTGGTGAAGTATGATACATATACATTTTTCGGAAAAAAGTATTTACATTTATTTATAGATGTAGTATCATTATATATAATTAATGTTGTAACTATTATATTTATATAACAATTATAGCAAAAAAATCGCAACCGCATTATATTCATAATTGTCATATATAAACGGTTGCAAATTATAAAAAAGGCTTGGAGTGTAATAATGAAGAAAAAAATACATATTTTATTATTATTTTGTTTGCTTTTTTTCTGTGTGTTTTTATATAGCTGCGGTAATAGTGATGATAAAATAGAAACTTTCAAGTTGAATAAAATCACGGAAACAGAAAACCTTGCCGTATTAAAGGAAATGAACGGTTATCTCGCCGGTGTTTATAACGACGACAGCTTTTCGGGTGCAGTGCAGGAAATAAAACTGTATGACAGAGAAATGAATGAGAAATCAAATTTAAATACACTGCTTTCGGAAGGGTCTTTGTATTATTTTTTCGGAGACGGTGAAAACATTTATACAATTACAAGTAAAAAAGTTGACGAAAAGTATAAATATTTTTTAAATATATATGACACAAAAGAAAATTTGATATCATCAACTGAACTGGATGAATACAGTGAACCGGATAGTATTATATATAAAACATATAAATGCGGAAATGAATTTATATTTATTTATCCAGAAAGTATACGTATTATCGATGAATCCGGCAAAACTTCCGTAAGCATACCGATAAATTGTACGGGACTTTCTTGTCTATCTGTTTCAAACGGTTTATATTATCTATATACCGTGGAAGAAAATTATATAGAAACTGAAAATTCATACATCCCTATTGTAACAAAAATCGATATATCAAAACGTGAAATTTTAAAACAAGAAAAAATAGAAAGCATACCGTCAATACAATCAATTGATTGTTTCAATGATGTTTTGTATATAATGACTAATTTTAAAATAAAAGCGGTAGACGGAACAAATTACACTGTTATAAAAGATTACGGTATATGTATAATTGGATTGACGGTACTGAAAATGAAACTGTTTACTGTGAAGCAGTGTGTTTGGGAGAAGAACTATATTTTTATGTAAAAACCAGAACAGGCGATAAAATAAACCCTGTTTCGGTTTATCGTCTTGATAAAATGTCAAAAAAAGAATACTCTGAATACCTCTCATCGCTGGATAACAAAACCGTTTTGAAAATAAAAACATATTCAGTAGATTCTGCGTTAAAAAAATTTGTCAAAGAATACGAAAAGAAAAACAATGCTGAAATTATTTTCGAAGTATTTTCTGATGATTTATCAATTATGGCTGATACAAATGCATATAATGAAAAACTTAACGCTCAGATAATATCCGGAGTGGCAGATTGGGATATATTGCTTTTGGATTTTGTAGATTATATAAATCTTATCGACCGCGGAATTTTCAGCGATATTTATTCTATTGACGAAAAACTTCTTGAAAGCAATTTATATTTCAACAATATACTAAAAGCATGTCAGACAAATGAAAAACTTTATATATTCCCATACAGTGTAATGATATCAGTATTGTATGCCGATAAAGAATTGTATGACCAATATATCGACACGAAACTGCCCCAAACATGGATATGGGAAGATTTACTTTCTCTCTCCGAATCAATCCCAAATGATGTTAAACTTTTCGGCGCATTAAAAAAATCTATGCAGCCACCCGCAATCAACTTAACAATGGAAATTTCTTCTATTTCCAATGCGCACGTGATTAATGACATTAAAAGCGATATGGAAAAAGAAAAAGTTATTGAAAAAATAAAATATAATTTATCTTATGAAAAAGAAATATTTGATAATGAAAAATACGGATCTATAAAACCAAGTCCAAAAGACAAAGGTATCTTTATTTTAGAATCACAATTATTTTCAGATATGTTAACTGAAATCTTAACTGATACCAGCCGTGATCTTGTTATTATAAACGGATTATCAGAATTTAATATAAGTTCAAATCATTTTTATGTGAGCAAGGGTGCCTCCATAATGGATTATAGCAAAAATAAAAAAGCCGCTATGGATTTTATAAAAGCATATTCAAATTATTCAAATGGCCATGAAATTGGTTTTCCGGTTTCTCGCAATGCTCTTTTGAACAATATAGAAAGTAATGCTAAAGTATATTTTGTTGAAGATAAAATAAATCAAAATAAGCTTGATGATTTTATAGAATATATGGGTAAATTAAATTTTATGACATACCTCTCGAATCCGGCTTCTCTCGAATCTTCATATATATCAATGGATTATCGAATGGATAAAATAAACATAGATCAAGCCGCGGAAGCTATATACGATAAACTTTGGATATACTTAAACGAATAATATAATATCGGAGCAAAATTATTATGTTTAAAGGCAAAAAAGTTTTGCCGTTCATTCTTCCGCCTATAATTGGATTTTTAATATTTTATTTTATTCCTTTTATAGGCGGTTTGTATTATTGCTTTTTCGACCAGATAACCGGCAAGTTTATTTATATGAAAGGTTTTAAAGCTTTAGTTAATAATAAAGCTTTTGTTCTTGCTGTTTCTAATACTTTTAAAATAATTGCAATATTTGTACCTTTAATTATTTTTATATCATTGTTACTGTCTTATTTTATATTCACACAAATAAAAAAACGCAAAAAATTTGCTTCTGTGCTGCAAAACGTTGTTATAATTCCATATTTAATGCCTTCGGTAGCATTGGTATATTCGTTTTCAACCTTATTTGAAAACGGAGGTATAATTTCAAATCTATTGAATTTAGCCGGACTCGATAAAATAAGCATCCTCAACAGCGGATATGTAATTATAGCGGCAGGAATTATATACATATGGAAATATTGCGGAATAAATATTTTAATTTTGGTATTTGCGATGATTTCAATACCTGCGGAAATAGTAGAAGCGGCAAGAGCTGACGGAGCGGGCGAATCGGTTATTTTAAAAAAGATAATAATACCTTCTATTTATCCGGAAATATATTTCGTTATTATTTTATCTGTTATCAATTCTTTTAAGTTGTTCCGTGAAATATATATCCTTGTCGGTTCTTATCCGCCCAGCAGTTTGTATATGTTCCAACATTTCATAAACAACAATCTGTTAAAATTCGAATATACCAAAGTGGTTTGCGCGGCTTATATTATTATGTTTTTTATCTCATTGCTCATAGCGGTAATGTTAAGGATTGAAAAAAAATATTTGTAATTATTTGATATGTTATATGATTATTATAAAAAAAATCTTTTTACTGATAATATCTTTATTGATATTTTTGTTTTTACTGTATCCGTTATTATTTACAATAATAAATTCGTTTTTGGTACGGGAATCTGGAAAATTAAATTTTTCTATTGAAAGGTACATAAATTTTTTTCAAGAAAACGAAGTTTTTTACCGGGGAATATTAAATTCTATTATATATTCTGTAACGATAACCTTTTTCAGTACTTTTATTTCTTGTTTGGGAGCGTTTGCTTTTTCATTTTTTGAATTCAAATTTAAAAAAGTTTTATTTTTGACAGTTATTTTGATAATGATGACTCCATTGCAAATAACTTTGATTCCAAATTTTATCGCATTAGAAAAGTTGAAAATTTTAAACACACCGTTAGCAGTAATTTTGCCCGGAATATTTTCAGCTTTCGGAATATTTTTATTAAGGCAATATATGGTTCATTTCAATAAAGAAATAATAGAAGCCGCGCAAATAGACGGCGCAGGTGCATTTCGTATATTATTTAATATAGTCGCTCCGTTTTCTGTAAACGGAATAGTCGCCGTTATTATATTAGTATTTTCTGAAAGCTGGTCAATGATTGAGCAGCCTATTATGTTTTTATCCGATTCTAAACAAATGCCGTTATCAATTATAATAAGGCAAGTATTTGAAATATCGGAATATTATATTTTTATTCCAAGCGTATTATTTATGATTCCAGTTCTTTTGGTTTATATTTTATTTAAAAATAGACTTATGGACGGTTTGTCAAAATATAATTTTAATTCGTGATTTATTATTATATTTGAAAATATAAAAAACCGGTATAAAACCGGTTTAAATTGAAAACAAAG
Source organism: Eubacteriales bacterium (assembly GCA_031549925.1). GTDB lineage: Bacteria > Bacillota > Clostridia > Oscillospirales > CAG-272 > JAVBPA01. The sequence goes on along the minus strand of JAVBPA010000080.1, from coordinate 850 downwards.
TTTACGGGGACGCGGTCGCTTTTGAGAAAAGCAAAGTCAACAAGTTGACTAGCCGCAAAACTTTCACTATAATGATACATCGAATTTTATTTTTAACTGCGATATTGCGGAAATCAATTTTGAAACGCCTTCTGCTGATATTACCGTAATATAAGTTTCTTCTGGTGCTGTACATTCTGTTATATTAACAGAATTTCCGTCATAAGAAAAGTATCTTCCGCCCTCATTAGTTTTAGCGAATCCTTTAATTCTGAGAGCAACTTTACCAAGTGAATATATAGCTTCGGAAATTTCGTTCTCTGTATAAAGATTTTCTGTACGAAGAATAACCGAAGTTTTACGGTTCGATGTTTTATCCGAACTTTCACCCGGCTGGATTAATAATTTATCTTTTATCAAACAGTTATACATAGCAGCGTAATCAAAAATACAATTCACAGAATAAAATACCGATACAGAGGGATTTATCAAAAGTATTTCCCTCTGTGTTTTTTCTATTTGTTCATTTGATGCGATATCTGTTTTATTGATAACGGCAAAACTGCTATGCATTATCTGAGAACTGAGTGCTACCAAAACACCCGCGTAAAGATTAAATTTAACAGCATCAGTCACACAAACAGCTCCGAGATAGTCATATCCTCCGGTTTCGTCAAGCAAAGTTTTAATGCTTGCGGGATCGCATAAACCGGAAGCTTCGACTATAACCTCATCAAGTCCCATGACCGCAAATTCTTTCAAAGCTCCGACAAAATCTCCTTTGAGACATGCGCAAAAAACAGATCCTCCACGCAGCTCAGAAACTTGTTTTGCTCCTCGTCCTTCAAGCAGTGCGCCGTCAATTCCCATT